>JAFDHD010000038.1 GCA_019308995.1 Deltaproteobacteria bacterium
CGCCCGCCCAGACCAAAACCAGGTTTATAATTCCAATGGCAAAAATCACCAGGGCAACGATGGTTACGGTATTCCTCACCGAAAAGCTGGCCGCATGGCAGGGCATGCAGATAATGCCTTTTGTTGGCAAGACCCTGGCCGCCGCGCCGACAGCGTTTCCTTTGTGATGGCAGATGCGGCATGAGGCCTCATCACTCACACGAGCCAGGCTGTGAACCCGGCTCAGAGCGCCTGGTTTCCGGTCCGGCTGGCCCAGGATCAACCCTGAGTCAGGATCCCGGACTGGCTTTATGCCTGAAAGATGACAGGCTTCACAACTGACCTTCCCATGAGCCGCCATATCAACCGTGGCCTCATGCGAAAGATGGCACACCAGACAATCCAGACGCCGCTGGGCGGCATGGCTGTATTGGGCGGAATCCGGGTGACATTCAAGGCAGGTCAGTCTTCCGTGAGGAGACGACTTAAGCCCAGCCATATCTATCTGCCAGGCCATAGCGCTCCCCTCTTCTTCCTGACCGTGACAAAGAAGGCACAACGCGGAAGTCCGGGCATCTTTTTGCTCCAAGGCCCGGTGACAGGCCAGGCAGGATTCATCCTCAGGGGAAAGCTCAGGCAAAGCCGTGCGATGTTCGTGACAGACCCCGCATTGCTGACTCAAAGGCTTGTCCGAATTAAAGCGGTCTCCTAGGCTGAGTCTTAAGGCACGGCTCAACTGATAGTGCGGATCGTGACAGCGAAGACAATACTGGTATTCCTCATCCCTTCTGATCTCCTTGCCGCCGTGAAACCCCTTAGCCAGGCTGTCTAGAACGTCATCGTGGCAGTTGAAGCATCTCTCAACGTTAAAGAAATCTTCAAGCCTCCGGTTGACATTGGCTGGATCGGGGTGAAGTTTCTGTTCCTGAATCTCGCTGTGACAGTCAAGACAGGAAAACTGACCGTGGCTAGAGGCGTGGAATTGTCCGGTGTCAATAAGCCAGGAGGCTTCACCGGTAAAACTCCCGAACGTGAAAAAGACCGACAACAAAACAAGAAAAGTCAGGCCTTTCATCACTCTCACCCGGTCAAACAGGTCATCTGGCTCAACGTTTCGGCAGGTAGAGAGCCCATCCTGAGACGTCCTGGGCGGCCATGGCCATGGATTCAGAGAAAGTGGGATGCACCGTGATCGAACGCGCCAGGTCCTCGGCCGTGGATTCCAGCTGCATGGCCAGAACGGCTCCCCAGATCAACTCCGCGGCTCGGCCCCCGACGATATGAACCCCTAAAATCTCGCCATACTGCGCCTCGGAAACGATCTTAACCGCTCCTTCCATTTCGTCGTAAGACATGGCCAGGCCGTTAATAGAAAAGGGGAAATCGCCGGTCTCAACCTCATATCCCTTTTCTTCGGCTTCATCCTCCGAGAGTCCAACCGCGCCCACTTCAGGGATGGTGAAAATACCGCGCGGTACAAGATGAAAAGGAAAAGCGCGCTCCACCCCCATGGCGTTTTCCGCTGCGGTAATACCCATGGCTGTGGCGGCGTGGCTGAGCATCCAGCCGCCGATGACATCTCCAATGGCGTAAATACCCTCCGTCTTTGTCTGAAGGTTGTCATTTACGGTGATAAAGCCGTTTTCATTCAGGCTGACACCGGCCTGCTCAAGGCCTAAACTATCTGTATTGGGCTTCCGTGAGGAGACCAGGACCCGCTCCACCACAACGGTCTGATCCTCAGGGCCGGAGAGGCTGGCTTTATAACCTTTCCCTGATTTCTTGACGGATTGAAGGGTTGAGCGAGGAAAAATTTCCACACCTTTTTCCCTGAGGGCCTGTCCGACCCGCTGGCCGGTGTCGCCGTCTTCTCTTGGCAGAATCCTGGCGGAATCAGTGGCCAGATACACCTTAGCGCCAAAGGCATTCAATATGGCGGCCTTTTCCACTTCCACGATCCCGGCTCCACTAATCAGTATGGAAGCAGGGACCTGGGTCATATCGAGCACCTGATCGGTGGTCATGGCCGCATTTTTAAGACCGTCAATGTCCGGGAGGTGGAGAGAACTCCCGGTGGCGATGATTATTTTTTTAGCCTCCAGGGTCTTTCCTTCCACTTCCACTTCACGAGGACTCTTCAAGAGACCTCGCCCTTCGATGACCTCGATGCCGTTATTGCCTAAAAGTCCGCCCATGCCCATGCGAATATCAGCGGCTACACCGTTCTTCCGTTCCTTGATCTTTGACAGGTCGGTGCCTTCGAGCGTCGCCTTTATCCCAAATGCGTCGGCGTTCCGTATCGCCTCATGGAGATACACCGCCCGGAGCCAGACCTTGGAAGGAATACAGCCCCGATTAACACAGGTCCCTCCTATTTCTGCCGCCTCGATCAAAGCCACCTGGCCGCCTAGCTGGGCGGCGCGTATCCCGGCGGCATATCCTCCAGGTCCACCTCCGATTACAATCACGTCATACATTTATTTACCTCTTTCTAAACCCGTTTTGTTCGATGCATAAATAACCTGTGCCTTTAATCAGGCACAGACATTCCATGAAAACCAGGCGAAACAGCCTGAACTAAATCTGACCAGCCACGAACAGGCGTTCCTCTGAGGCCCGCCGAAGCGATTCACTTAAGTTAACGAGACGCGGACCACGAAGGTTCAGTTTAATGACCAGTCGGTCCTTTTTGGCCTGGCTGAGTTCACGCTCGCCGTCCAAGGCGATAATGGCCGGCCCTTGAGAAACTTCAACTGCCTCATCCGGTTCAAAAAGGCGAAAGGATTCAATCGGCACCCAGGGGATCAGACCGGGCGCAATAGGGGCCTTGACCTGCTTTTGCCCCGGCCCGATTTTAATGTACAGGCCTTTTTTTGAATGAGAGGGAAGAGGGCACAGGTAACCGCCCAGGGACGAAAGACCTATATTCCCGGGGTCGGCTCGGGTGAGAAAGATTTCCTTGAAGGTCGAAACGTCCCAGATGGCCCGGGAAGCGACAAAACCTGATGTTGAAATAACGACATCAACCAGAGCTATGTCCAGCAGCTCTGAATCATGCCAGATCTCCAGCCGGGGCTCTCGCGTGATAACTTCATCCAGGCCGGAGGTGCTCAAGGCCACGATTCCCGCCGCAATCCCGGCCAGAGTCCCTTCGACCATAGAGCAAAAAACATTGTTCGTGCCAGTGGCTATGGAAAGAAGCGGCGTTTCGCCACATGTCTTGGCCACGACACGATTGGTTCCGTCACCGCCAAGAACGACAATGCAGCCCGTATCCATGTCATTTAAAATCTTAGCCGCCCGGGTTGAGTCATCCTGGGTATCTTGAGTTCCCATATCGAGAAAGGAGGCTCTTAACGAAAGGTCCAGACCTTCCAAAGCCCGCGCTCCGATACCATAACAGTCGGGCATGATAAAAACCTCCTCCACCCTGGCAGAATCCAGGCCCAGAAGCACCCGCTTGATAATATTTCTCTTTTCTCTATTGGAAAAGACGGAGCCATAGGCGACCAGCCGGCGAATGTCTTTACCAGATGCTGGATTGGCAATGATGCCCACAGGTCTCAATGAGTATGCCCTCCATCATGAAGTGAAGCGATCGGCTTAAGAATCATCAAAAGCTTTTCCGGTTTCCATCAAACACAAATTTAAAAAAACAAAGCCGTTCAAGGCTTTTGCTTCTTAGCAGAATTGGCCTTAATCGTCAATAAATTTTCAGTAATAGGCTTGACAAAAAAGGTTCTAACCATATATCGTGAGAGATCATTCAGCTCTCGAGTGCCAGAAGATAGTGGTTTGGCTGTCTGATTTCGCATTACAACGAGAATCCTTGCGGCTTAATATAATTAAGCCGGAAGAAGGAGGCGAAAATGGAACTGAAAAAAGAACAACTCATCAACCTTTACACCCTCATGGTTCGCACCCGAAAACTGGACGAGCTTACCATTAAAGGGCTCCAGGAAGGGAAAGTGCTGGCATTTTACCATAGCGGTCAGGGGTCAGAAGCCCTGGCCGTCGGAGCGATTGCTTTTCTGCGGCCGGATGATTATGCGTGGGGCCACCACCGCGGGCACGGTATCGGGTATCTTCTCGCCAAGGGAGCGGATGGAAAAGAATTTCTGGCCGAGCACTATGGCAAGGCAACCGGCAGTTGCCTGGGTGTCTCTGGCTTTCATTATGCTGATCCTGAGTTAGGAGTTCTGGGCGCCGCAGGCACGATCGGCTCCGTGTTCCCTATATCCTTAGGTTGGGGACTGGCGGCTAAAAAAAATAAACGTCAGCAGGTCATGGTTTCTGTCTTTGGAGACGGCGGCTCGAACCGCGGCACACTGCACGAAGCCTTCAATCTGTCCTCGGTCTGGAAGCTGCCTATCGTCTGGATCTGCGATAACAACGGCATGGCGCAATTCATGCCCATCAAGGACGCCTACGCCCGGGAGGACATCGCCGACCTAGCCGCGGGATATGATATGCCCGGCGTCGTCGTGGACGGCATGGATGTGCTGGCGGTTCAGGAAGCGGTTCAAGCCGCGGTGGCGCGGGCTCGCGCCGGTGACGGCCCATCTTTAGTCGAGGCCAAGACCATCCGCTACCGGTCGCACTCAGAAGGGAGTCCTGACGTTGTGCATAACCAGCCGCGCTCAGAGGAAAAAATAGAGGCCTGGAAAAAACGGGACCCCATCGAGTCTTTTAAAGCCAAGCTGTTGGAGCAAGGCATGCTGACTGAGGCGGACGTGGACAAAATCAACCAGGAAGCAGATGCTGAAATGGCCGAGATAGAGAAGTTTTGTACTGACAGCCCGCCGCCTGATGTGTCAGTCCTGGAAAAGTTACTTTACGCCGAATAGAAAACAAGGAGGTTTCAAGCCATGAAACAGACCATATATTTGATGGCCATACGGGAAGCACTCGATGAGGAAATGGAGCGAGACGAAAAGGTTTTCATCATTGGCGAAAATGTCCAGCAGGGCACTTTTGGAACCACCAGCACGCTAGTTCAGAAGTTCGGTCCGGAAAGGGTCATGGATACTCCGCTGGCTGAGACAGCGGTGGCGGGCGCGGCGGTGGGCGCGGCCATGGCCGGCTTCAGACCCGTGGCGGACATGATGTTTGCCGATTTTATGTATATCGCCGGGGACGAAATCATGATCAAGGCGGCCAAGTGGCATTTTCTGCACGGCGGGAAGGTCAGCGTACCCCTAGTTCTCATGGCCGCCATGGGCGGCGGCATGAAAATTGGGGCTGAACACTCCATGTGCCCGGAATCCATAATCATGCACACGGCCGGGCTGAAACTGGCCATCCCTTCCACGCCTTATGACGCCAAAGGCCTGTTAAAGACGGCCATCAGGGATAATAACCCGGTGGTCTTCTTCTACCATAAAGGACTGTTAGGCGTACCGGGCGAGATACCCGAAGAGGAGTATCTTGTGCCTTTTGGCCAGGCTGATGTTAAACGAGAAGGGTCAGACGTGACCGTGGTTGCCACTTCCCGCATGGTGCACCTGTCCCTGGCCGTGGCCGAAGAACTCAAGGACAAGGTCAGTGTCGAGGTCATTGACCCCAGGACCCTGGAACCTCTGGATATAGACACTATCATCGCCTCGGTTAAAAAAACGGGCCGGGTGGTCGTTGCAGACGAGGATAACAGACGCTGCGGCGTGACCTCTGAGATCGGGATGCAAATCATGGAAAAAGGCTTTGACTACCTCGACGCCCCGGTTCAAAGGGTTGCCGCGGCTGATCTTCCCATTGCGAGTGGATTTATGGAGGAGCACATTCTGCCTCAGCCCAAGGACATCGTCGCTGCCATTGAAGCGGTTGCAACTTAGGGCGCCGTGGATGTAATTTTGGGGTTATCAATTTACGTGTTTAAGAAACATATAATCATGAAGTCTTAAAGCATTTTTTGAACCACAAGGAGGTGGACATGAAGCTGACAAAGGATCAATTAATAAAACTCTACACCCTCATGGTTCGCACCCGAGAGCTGGACGGACTGATAATCAACGCTCTCAAGACCGGAAAAGCAATCGGATTTTTCCACAGCGGCCTGGGTGAGGAGGCTGTGTCAATCGGGGGCTGCACCTTCACCCTCAAAGATGACGACTACCTCTACCCTCACCACCGGGGTCACGCCATAGGATTCTTTCTGGCCCGAGGGTTATCACCGAAATCATTTGTGGCCTATCATCTGGGCAAAGTACCGCAGGACGTCGAAGGACCAACCCCAGTGGAACGAGGGATATTTGGCGTCAGCGGCACCATCGGGGGCTCCTTTGTCCTCTCGGTCGGGATGGCCATAACCGCCAAAAAAAATGGCAAAGGCCAGGTCACGGCCTGCTTCTTTGGAGATGGGGCGGCCAATCGCGGCACACTGCACGAAGCCATGAACCTGGCCTCGGTCTGGAATCTACCCATTGCCTGGATTTGCGAAAACAATCTTTACGCCCAGTTCATGCCTTTTAAAGACGCCTTTGCTCGTGAAGACATTGCGGATATCGCGGCCAGCTATAACATGCCTGGAGTGGTGGTGGACGGCCAGGACGTCCTGGCGGTACACGAAGCGGTTCAGGCCGCTGTGGCCAGGGCCAGAGCCGGGGATGGACCATCGCTGGTGGAATGCAAGACCTATCGCTACCGTGGGCACTCAGAAGGGGGTCCGGACATCGCCCATTATGAACCACGCCCCACCGAGGAAGTAGAGGCGTGGAAAAAGAGGGACCCGATCGTACTCTTCAGGGAAGCGCTGCTCAAACAAGGCACTCTGACCAAGGCGGATATCAAGAAAATTGACAAGGAGACCGAGACCGAAATTGAAGCCCTGGAACAATACGCCGACGAGTGCCCCAGACCGCAGCCGGAAGACCCCTCGGTCCTTGATAGGCTTCTCTATGCTGAATAATCTTAAGGAGGATCCCAAATGAAAGAAATACGGCTTGTCAGCGCCATCAATGAAGCCCTGGCAGAGGAAATGAGCCGGGATGAAAAAGTTTATATCATCGGTGAGGATGTTCAGGCTGGCACATTCGGCGCAACCACCCGTCTGATTGATAAATTTGGACCGGACAGAGTCATGGATACCCCGCTCTCCGAGACCGCCATCGCTGGCGCCGCGGTAGGGTCGGCCATGACAGGCTATCGCCCGGTGGCTGATTTTATGTTTTCTGATTTCATGTTCATCGCTGGCGACGAAATTTTTGTCAAAGCGGCCAAATGGCGCTTCATCCATGGTGGAACGCAGCAGCTTCCGCTGGTCTTCATGGCGACCATGGGAGGCTATGCCAAGCTCGGGGCCGAACACTCCCAATCCCCGGAATCCATGTTCATGCACACCCCGGGGCTGAAACTGGTTGTCCCTTCCACACCTTATGATGCTAAAGGGCTCATGAAATCGGCCATCCGCGACAATAACCCCGTGGTCTATTTATACCACAAAGGGCTACTGGGACTGAAAGGAGAAATACCGGAGGAGGAATATATCATTCCCCTGGGCCAGGCAGATATAAAGCGGGAAGGCACGGACGTTACGGTTGTGGCCACCGGCATGCAGGTGCACTTCACCCTGAGGGTGGCACAAGAGCTGGAAGGCAAGGCCAGCCTCGAGGTCATTGACCCGCGGAGTCTGGAACCTCTCGACATCGAAACTATCATCGAATCAGTCAAGAAAACGGGGCGGGTCGTCGTTGTGGACGAGGACACCAAGCGATGCGGCGTGGCCGCTGAGATCATGGCGCAGATCATGGAACAGGCCTTCGATTACCTCGACGCCCCCATTCAAAGAGTCGCTGCAGCCAACTACCCTATTCCGGGCGGTTTTATGGAAGACCACGTGCTTCCTCAAATCAAGCACATCAAAACCGCTGTTGAAACTGTGATGGGCTGAGTGACAGAACCTGCCTGATTACAATTTGGACCCCAGGCTCATAAAGGTAACAAAGTCACAGTAGCCGAGCCAATCAGGCATGAAATTTATTAACAAATAAGGGAGGAAAAATTGGCGCAAGAAATCCACATTCCCAAACTTGGTATGAGCATGAAGGAGGCCACGCTTGTCGAGTGGAAGTTCAATGAGGGCGATCAAATCGAAAAGGGTGACGTGATTCTGGTCATTGAGACCGAAAAGACCAAATGGGAGGTCGAAGCCCCGAGTTCGGGCTTACTGCATATTTTAGTTGATATAAATGCTACGGAAAAGGTGGGCGCAGTCATCGGCCTCATCGCCGAGACCCAGGAAGAGCTCGAAGCCCTGCAAAAAGAGTCAGGGGTGGTGGCCGGCGCCGCAGCCGAGCCTGCAACCGCCGCGGCTTCTGCTCCTGCGAAATCCGTGGCGGCAAAAGCTGGCAAAGGAGAACCTGTGCGCATCTCCCCGGTAGCACGGAAGCTGGCCGAGGAGCATATGATAGACCTGACCGCTGTGACCGGCTCCGGACCCGGAGGCAGGATCGTCAAGGAAGATATCGAAAAAGCCGTCGAGGCAAAAAAGGCCGCGCCTGAAGTCGGTCCCCTTGAGGCGATAGAACTCGAAGAGTACGATGGGAAAAAAATCAGGGAAAAAATACCGCTCCTAGGGATGAGAAAGGCCATCGCCGAACACATGCACCGCAGCCTGGCCGTGGCCGCTCAGCTGACCTCCATGGGTGAGGTTGAAATGACGGAGCTGAAAAAATTCAGAACTCAACTCCTCGAGCGGGAAGAGGCGCTTGGGACACGGATCACCTACACAGACCTTTATGTCCTGGTTATCGCCAAGGCCCTCAAGCAGATGCCAATGGTCAACGCCAGTTTGATCGAGGATGAGATTATAATCTGGGATGACATCAATGTCGGCGTGGCTGTGGCCCTGGCAGGTCAGGATGCCATGGGCGGCGGCTTGATCGTGCCGGTGATAAAAAACGCCGATCAAAAATCACTGGTTGATATTAGCAAGGAGCTTAAAGCTACCATAAACAAGGCCAGGGAAGGCAAGCTAATGCCCGACGATGTCACCGGCGGCACCTTTACCCTGACGAATCTCGGGGGCCCCGGCGGTGGATGGGGATTTGGCACCCCGATCATCAATCAGCCTCAAGCAGCCATTCTGGGTACCGGCTCGATCGTGGATAGACCGGTCGTGAAAGATGGTGAGGTCGTGATCAGGCCAATGATGCCCTTTTCTTTCACTTTTGACCACCGGGTCATTGACGGGGCCCCGGCCGGACTGTTCCTGGCACGCCTGACTCAGCTCCTGGCAAACCCGCTTCTCCTGCTAGTCTGACCTGCCTTGAATCGGTATGGCAATTCTGAAGGTCTATCAACTGGGTCTGGCCGAATACGGCCAGGCCTTTCAAATCCAGGAAAGGCTCCAACAGCGAAGAATTAAGGGGGAAACCACCGACACCCTTCTCCTGCTGGAGCACCCTCCCACCCTGACCATCGGCAGCGAAAATGACCTCGAAAACCTCCTCGTTTCCAAAGAGGAGCTCATAAAAAGGGGCATCTCCCTTTTCCCGGCCGATCGAGGAGGAGGCATTACCTGGCATGGTCCGGGCCAGCTGGTGGGCTATCCCATCCTGGACCTCAAAGAAAAGGGTCAGGACATTCGTAAATTTATCCACGATGTGGAAGAGGTGATCATCAGGACTTTATCCGATCTTTCCATTGCGTCATCGCGGGACGAGAACCACATCGGTGTCTGGGTGGGCCAGAAAAAGATAGCGGCTATTGGCGTAAGAATAAAAAAATGGGTAACCAAACATGGCTTTGCCTTGAACGTGAGCAGCGATTTAACACATTTTTCTCTAATCAATCCCTGTGGCATAACAGACAGGGGCGTGACCTCCATTAACAGGGTCCTGGGCCGCAGCGTGTCCATGGATTTCATCATGGAAAGGGTTGTTGTTCACTTTTCAAAGGTGTTTGATCTGGAGGTCGAAATGGCTGCAGAAATCTCCTGTCAGCGCCTCATGAACCTTGAAAAAAAAGACGCAGGAAAAGGCTTTGAACCGCCCATCAGGGCTGCCTCCCGGCCTTAACAATAAAGTAACAATATGGCTATTTATTACGGATGGTGGATCGTCCTGGCCTCGGCTTTAACTGGCTTCTACGTGGCGGGCACAGTCTTTTACGGCTTCACCGCCTTTGTTGATCCGCTGGTGGAAGAATTTGGCTGGAGCTACACCCAGGTATCACTCGCCTCCTCCCTGCGCGGCCTGGAGATGGGCCTTTTTGCCCCGATCGTTGGAATTCTGGTGGGTCGGCTCGGACCAAGAATTATAATGCGTCTGGGGATAATTATCATGGGTTTCAGCCTTGTCCTGCTCGGCTTGACTCACTCTTTGATCATGTTTTACGCCGCCTTCCTCCTCCTGGCTTTGGGGGCTGGTGGATGCACCAGCGTCGTGGTCATGGCCGTTGTGGCCAACTGGTTTGATAAAAAAGTAGGACTGGCCATGGGTATCGCTGTTTGCGGATTCGGGGCCTCCGGGTTACTCGTTCCCATCCTGGTCAAACTGATTGATATTTTTCAATGGCGCGAAACATTCATCATTCTGGGCTTGATCGCCTGGGGTCTGGGAGTTCCCTTATCGTTCGTCATCCGTGACAGACCGGAGCAATATGGATACCTGCCTGATGGGATATCCCTTTCAGATGCAGGCCTGGCGTCAGAAATTGAAAAAAATGATAAGGAAATAAGTTTCAGGGAGGCGCTAAGAGACAAGGCCTTCCTATACATACTCTCTGTGGAAGCCATACGCCTTCTCATTGTAGGCACCACAGTCATACACGTGATGCCTTACCTGAACAGCCTTGGCATAGCGAGATCAACCGCCGGTCTGGTTGCAGCCGGAATCCCGCTCTTCAGCATAATTGGTCGAGCCTCTTTCGGCTGGCTCGGGGATGTCACTGACAAGCGGCATGTCGTGGCGGGCACATTTGTCCTCATAAGTCTCGGGCTCTTCGCCTTTGCCTATATTGAACATAAGTGGCTTATTCCCGTTTTCCTCCTGCTTTTTGCCCCTGGGTACGGTGGAGGCATGACCATGAGAGGAACCATAATCAGGGAGTATTTTGGCCGCGCCTCTTTCGGTAAGTTGATAGGCTTAACCATGGGTGTTGCGTCTGTGGCCGGAATCATCGGCCCGACCCTGGGGGGGCTGGTCTTTGACACGCTGGGAAGCTACTATTTATTATGGGTTGCTTACGCTGTTCTAAGTATCTTCGGCATGCTGTTAACCTTAAGGATCGAGCCTTACCATGCCAGGTCTGGTTACTCGCAGTCCCGTATTGATCCTTAACCATCATTAATTCCCTCAAAAGCAGGCTTGTTTAGCCGAATCAGCAGGAAGAAATGATTGAAAGGCCGAACCAAAACAATGACCTCCATGAAGAGGTCCTTTTGAAGATGAGACCAGCCTGGCGCAGTTTCCTGGTGTTTTTTCTCGGGATCGCGCTCTGCGTGGGCGGTCCATTGCTCAAAGCTGACTCACCGCTAAGCCCGACCATCGGTTTTATCATCGGGGCCATTTTTCTTTTAATTATCATCCGACGCTGGTCCAACGTTTATACCCTGACCAATCGCCGATTACTCGTTAAAGCAGGGCCTTTTCTCAAAAACAAGGTCGAAATATCCCTGGAAGATATTGACACCGTCGAGATCCATCAGGGACTCACCCTCAGGCTGACGGCCACCGGTCATGTCTTGATCCATTCTCGAAGACCTGACCAGGCGAATATCTTGTTATACGGCCTGCCCGGTCCCATGAACTTCAAGGATCGTCTTGAAAAGCTAGTCGCCGAAGCCAGAGCGAGCGCCAGCCAGGCCAGATAGCAGACCACTGGCAGCTAGATACCGGCGCACCTTGACACATTCGGACCTTTGGACTATTCTTAATATTGAAAGGTGGGCGGGCCTGCCAGGGAGGTAAGCCCTTTTTTCGTTTTGGAGGTCAAACGCAGGTACCATGGCTAAAAATGAGGATTACTACAAAACCCTGGGAGTCAGCCGTCAGGCCACTCCGGAAGAGATCAAAAAGACCTACCGCCGTCTGGCCATAAAATATCACCCGGACAAGAACAAGGACAACAAGGAGGCTGAAGAAAAATTTAAAGGGATTAATGAAGCTTACGCTGTCCTGAGCGATTCTGAAAAACGAAAAAAATACGACCTGTACGGACATACCGGGTTCCAGCAGCAGTATTCCCAGGAAGACATTTTCCGGAACTTCGATATTGGAGACATGTTCAAGGAGTTCGGCTTTGGAACCGAGGACATCTTTTCTCAAATATTTTCCGGTGGCCCAGGGTCTCGGCGTCGAGGTTTCGGCAGGTCATATGTCAATATGGGAAACATGTCCGGTGAGTTCGGCCGACAAACAAGAGCAAGACCGGCCCCGCGCAAAGGGCAGGATGTCTCTTACGACCTCCATCTGTCCCTGGCAGAATCTATCTTTGGGGCCGAGCGCCTGGTCGCTTTCAATACCGCTGACGGAGTTTCCAAAATCTCCGTCAAAATTCCGGCCGGCGTCGAAACAGGTAAGAAGCTGCGTCTGGCTGGCAAGGGCTACCCCAACCCGAACGGCGGACTTCCGGGCGACCTCTATATTAATATCACGGTAGATCCTCATCCAGAATTTTGGCGAGAGGGAGACAACCTGGTTCGTGATGCGAATATTTTACCTTCAGATGCCATGCTTGGCACGACCATCCAGGTCAAGACATTAGAGGATAAAATTTTAAGCCTCAAAGTGCCTCCTGGAACGCAAAGCCACACCCGGCTCCGGATTAAAAATCATGGCGGCACCCGTCTTAAAGGCCAAGGCAGGGGTGACCTCTTTGTACGTTTGATCGTTACTTACCCCGATAAGCTCTCCAAACGGCAGAAAGAACTTGTCCAAGCCCTGGCCAAAGAAGGATTGTAAAGGACTTCGACCTTGAAGCAGCCCATGTTACTCAGCCCTTGAAATCCCTATTTGGGCAACCAGGCCGAATCTTCGATGGAATTCATAGGGTGCTTTCCTGGAGATATCCATCGCAAAGACAATGGAACCGATCATCAAGGCAGCAGCCGATCTAAGGTATCTCCTGGAGAAAGGCTACCCCAGACCCGCGGCGCTGACCTTTGTTGGAAACCACTACCAGTTAATCCAGGCTGAACGCGAGCTTCTGAACAGAGGCGCTTATCCGGATGCCGTGGCCAAGGCCCGGCAAGAAAAACTGGCCCGACCGTGGCATGTCACCGGCCGTCCTTTGGGCATAGACGGCCATAACGTGCTCATCACTCTGGAAAGCGCTCTTCTGGGCCGGGACCTGATCGAGGCTGACGACGGCCTCATTCGGGATATAGCCGGCGTCTTTGCTTCCTACCGTCCCGGGGCAGTCACCGACCAGGCCCTGGAGTTGATCCTTGATTTTCTGAAGCGCATGGTCCCGGAATCGGTTCTTTTCTTGCTGGATGCCCCCATGAGCCACAGTGGAGACCTGGCCTCTCAGATCACCTCCGCCCTGGCCGCGCGAAATCTGATCGGCCAGGCCAAGGCCGTCCCGGTTCCAGAAAAGATACTTTATGACTTCCCGGGCCTGGTGGCTACCAGTGACTCGGTCCTGATTGACCGGGCGGCCGAACCATTCGACCTCGCTGGCCACCTTATCAAAGAGCACATGCCTGATCTTAGGATTCAGACATTGAGTCAACCACCATCCTCAAAATAACGGCCTGAGTGCTGATTGAGCAGATGACGATAGCTTATGGCATATTTTCCGGCGGTCTGGACAGTCTGCTGTCAGCTAAAATCCTGATAGATCAGGGGATAGAAGTGCGTCTGCTTACTTTTGTCACCCCTTTCTTTGACGCCAAGCGAGCTGAAGCCTCAAGCCGGTTGATCGGCCTCGTGACCCGGCCGGTTGACATTACCCGGCCCCACCTTAAGATGCTTGAAAACCCGAAGCATAGTTATGGCCGTTTCATGAACCCATGCATTGACTGCCACGCCCTGATGTTCATCCAGGCAGGCCGAATCATGGAAGAGAAAGGAGGGGATTTCCTTTTTTCCGGGGAGGTTCTCGGTCAGCGGCCCAAATCCCAGAGTAGCTATGCCTTGAGGTTAGTCGCCCGAGAATCAGGATATGCAGACTACATCCTCAGACCTCTCTCCGCCCTGAAGCTCCCTCCAACCAGGTGCGAAGAAGCTGGTTTGGTGGACCGCGCCAGATTACTGAATCTTTCCGGACGCTCGCGCAAGCCCCAGATAAAACTGGCGGCAGATTTTCAAATCAAGGGCTATCCCTCCCCTGCCGGGGGCTGCCTGCTGACCGACCCCATCTTTTCCAATCGTCTCAAGGAGTTGATGTCCCAGAATGCCGACTTAACCGCTCACAATGTGGAGCTCCTGAAATATGGAAGGCACTTTCGCCTGCCAGGCGGCAGCAAACTGGTTGTGGGCCGGGATGAGAAGGAAAACAAGATTATCTTCAATCATTTTCAGCCTGATGAGGTTATGTTCCAGGCGGCTGGCGTGCCCGGCCCCATTGTGCTGATGATAGGCAGCGATCAATCAGACCTCAAACTGGCGGCGTCAATTACTGTTTCCTACAGCGACGCCAGGCTCAATCAGCGGTACAGAGTTATATTGACCTCCGGCCAAGGAGAGGAATCGCTTGAAGTCGCGGCTCTGGCAAAGGAGGCCTTTGCTCATCTGATGATCAAATGATTAAAATCCTTCATGACCAATGGTGAAGGGCCGTTTCTTTCAATCTCCGGTCTCGCAGCCCTGCTGTGTACTTCATAAGTACCTGCAACTTTCTGAACTTCCTGAAAATATTTCTCTTTTACTTGGAAAGACAACCATGACCAACCATGAGTTGGTAATTATGGTTTAGAGAGAATGAAAAAAATACGCCGATTGAAAGGCTTATGCCTTGTAGGTCAGGGTGGCCCGCGAAGCGGGTCTCCCTGACAATATTAACCATATTTGTGTCAGGGAGCTTCGCGCCCTGACCTAGAACTGACCAGCCCAGGTGAAAATTTTTATCTCAAAAACCTTGACAAGCCTCAAGACTTTTATTAATAATGACCATGGATTTTGCAATTCCCGCTTCTATTGATATCGGATCGAACACGATCCGTCTTCTTGTAGCCTCACCTACAGAGAACGGCATAAAACGGCTTCTGGTTAAGCAAAAAGTAACGCGACTGGGTGAAGGCCTGAAGCCGGGAGGTTCTCTTTCCACGCAGGCCAAGGAAAGGACTCTCGGAGTCCTGCGTAATTTCTGTAATGAAGCCCTGGCCCTGAAGGCAGGGCCTATCCTGGCAGGAGCGACCGGCGCCGTTCGTGAGACAGTGGATGGAAAGGACTTTGCATCCCGAGTTAAACGGGAACTGGGGCTGGACGTACTGATCCTTACCGCAAGGCAGGAGGCGGATTTAACTGCCGCCGGCGTCTTGAACGCCCGGCCTACTATTTCGGATCCGGCTTTGATCTTTGATCTCGGGGGCCGCAGCACTGAATTCATCCTGACCCAGGATGGCCACAGCCTGACCTCGGCCAGCCTTGCCTTGGGAGCGGTGTCCTTGACAGAGGTCTTTTTCCGCTCTGACCCACCCACATTAAAAGAGATTCGAGCCTTAAGGGTTGAAGTGGGGGCGATCCTTTGCCAAGGCCTGGCCCCCATGCTGAAAGACGCCAAACCAAAAACCCTGATCGGCACGGCTGGCACCGTGACCACCCTGGCGGCTATGGCCCAGGAACTCACGATTTACCGGCCGGAACTGGTACACAACTTCCGCCTGACCCGAAAGGACATGGAAGGCCTTTTCAGGCGTTTGGCTGGTCTAACCGCGGCTGAACGCGCCTTAATCCCCGGCCTTCCAGAAGACAGGGCGGACATTATCGTGGCCGGTGCCGGGGTTGTCTTGGAGTTAATAAGATTTATAAATACCGATCAATTAATCGTCAGCGACGCGGGTCTGCTGGAAGGCCTCTGGCTCGCGGCCGCTGGGCTGAGGAGGATATTATGAACGAAAATCGTATTTGGACCGACGGCCTGACCTTTGACGATCTGCTTTTGATGCCCGCGGCTTCCCGGGTCCTGCCTTCAGAGGTGGACGTCTCTACCGAACTGACCACGGAAATCAGCCTTAACCTGCCGCTGGTCAGTGCGGCCATGGATACGGTTACCCAGGCGGAGACGGCTATCACCATGGCCCGCCAGGGCGGACTGGGCGTTCTTCACCGTAATATGAGCATAAGCAAGCAGGCGATCGAAGTGGAGAAGGTAAAGAAGTCTGAAAGCGGCATGATCGTGGAGCCGGTTACGGTCGAACCGGAGCAGCAAGTATACGAAGTCCTGGAGATCATGAAAAAATATCGTATCTCCGGGGTGCCGGTCGTCAAGGGGGAGGAACTCAAGGGTATCGTCACCAACCGTGATCTGCGCTTCGAGACCAAATTCGACCGGCCCGTGTCTGAAGTCATGACCAAAGATAATCTCATCACCGCGCCGGAAGGGATCACCCTGGAGGAATCCAAGGTTCTGCTCCAGGAGCACCGTATAGAAAAACTTCTGGTCATAGACGATCAGGGTCGGCTCAAAGGCCTGATCACTATCAAGGATATCGAAAAGGTCAGAAAATATCCCTTGGCTTCCAAGGACTCCTTAGGACGGCTCCGGGTGGGCGCCGCCATCGGAACCTCATCAGGGTATCTGGAATGGGCCGAAGCGCTCCTGGGTGCGCAGGTGGACTTAATCGTGATTGACTCCGCTCACGGCCACTCGGCCGGGGTCGTCGAGGCCGTGCGAAACATCAAGAAAAACTTTAAAAACCTTCAGCTTATTGCTGGCAACGTCGCCACACCCGAAGGAACCGAAGCCTTGATCGAAGCCGGCGCTGACGGCGTCAAGATTGGAGTGGGTCCTGGCTCGATATGCACGACCCGAGTCGTGGCCGGGGTCGGCGTGCCGCAGATGACAGCCATCATGTCCTGTGCAAAGGTTGCGGAAAAGAAAGGTATTCCCATTCTGGCTGATGGTGGTATAAAATTTTCTGGAGACATAGTCAAGGCCATTGCCGGGGGCGCCCATGCCGTCATGATCGGCGGGTTATTCGCTGGCACGGACGAAAGCCCCGGCGAAATGGTTCTGTTCCAGGGCCGCACCTATAAAGTTTACCGGGCCATGGGCTCGATCGAGGCCATGCGGGAAGGATCCCGTGATCGTTATTTCCAGGAGGAGGCCCTTTCTGAGTCCAAACTGGTTCCAGAAGGCATCGTGGGGCGAGTCCCGTATCGCGGACCCCTGGCTGACAGCGTTTATCAACTCATAGGCGGGCTAAGAGCTGGCATGGGCTACGTCGGCTGCGCCACCATCGAGGAACTCAGAACCAGGCCGGTCTTTACCCGTATCACTCCAGCCGGGTTAAAAGAAAGCCATGTCCATGATGTAATCATTACCAAGGAAGCGCCCAACTACCGCCTGGAGCAGCTTTAATTCCCTGGGCTGAGCAGGCCGTCTTCATGGTAGGATGACTTTAGAGCGAAGGCAATAAATGGTTCAAGATATTCATGAAAACAAGATCATTATCCTTGACTTTGGGTCCCAGTACACGCAGCTCATTGCCCGCCGCGTCAGGGCCTTGAAGGTCTATTCAGAGATTCATCCCTGCACCCTGGACTTAAGCCGGCTCCGATCCATGTCTCCAGGAGGGATCATCCTCTCCGGAGGGCCTTCTTCAGTCCTTATGCCTGAGGCTCCCCTGATCGAGCGCGAAGTTTTCAAGCTGGGTGTTCCTGTCCTGGGAATCTGTTATGGGATGCAGCTTATGACCCATATCCTGGGCGGTGAGGTTGCGCCTTCAGGCCGGCGGGAATACGGCCCGGCTGAACTCGTCATTGACGACGCTCAAGATGTCTTCTTTGAGCTGGATGAGGATGACAGGGCCCTGGAGGTCTGGATGAGCCATGGCGATCGCATTGAGAAGCTCCCCCCAGGATTCAAAACCATCGCCCACAGCCAAAATTCCCCTATCGCGGCCATGGAAGACGCTGCCGGCCGTTTGATCGGGGTGCAGTTTCATCCAGAGGTCTCTCATACCCCCAAAGGTCAGGATATTTTGGCGAATTTCCTTTTCCGCGTCTGCCTGCTTGAACCTCAATGGACCATAGCCAGCTTCATCGAGACCGCCGTGTCCGAAATCCGGGCCAGGGTGGGTCAAAAACGGGTCATTTGCGCCCTGTCCGGCGGGGTGGATTCCTCGGTTGTGGCCGCGCTTCTTCACCGAGCCGTTGGAGATAAAGTCACGGCCATCTTCGTGGACAACGGTTTGCTCCGTAAAGATGAGGCCGATTATGTGGTGAAACTTTTTAAGGAGCGCTTTCAGATAAACCTGGTCCGGGTTGACGCGGCAGAAATATTTCTAAAAAAACTTCGCACGGTCGAGGACCCGGAGCAGAAACGAAAAATTATCGGGCATGAATTTATTAAAATCTTCGAGGCTGAGGCTGAGAAACTGGAGGGTGTTGACTTTCTGGCCCAAGGCACCCTTTACCCGGATGTGATCGAATCAATTTCATTCAAAGGGCCATCGGCTACCATCAAGTCTCACCACAATGTGGGCGGGCTGCCAGAAGCCATGGACCTTGAGCTGATTGAGCCATTATGCGAACTTTTTAAGGACGAAGTCCGGGAATTGGGTCAGGTTTTAGGGCTGCCCCATGAACTGGTCTGGCGCCAGCCTTTCCCCGGGCCGGGACTGGCCGTGCGCATACTCGGCGCGACCACCCCGGAAAGGATTAAAATCCTTCAAGAGGCCGACGCCATCGTGCGGCAGGAGATTGAACGTGACAGCAAGCTGGCCCGGTCGCTCTGGCAGTATTTTGCCGTGCTTCTGCCTGTCAAGACCGTAGGGGTTATGGGCGATGAGCGCACCTATGAGAACGTCGTTGCCCTCAGAATTGTTGATAGCGTGGACGCCATGACCGCAGACTGGACCCGGATGCCTTATGAAGTCCTGGCCGTCATCTCCAACCGTATCATCAACGAGGTCAAGGGCATCAACCGGGTTGTTTTCGACATCTCCTCCAAGCCCCCCAGCACCATTGAATGGGAGTAACCATGAATTCTTTCGTCCACCTCCATGTTCATACTGCGTACAGCCTGCTGGACGGCGCTATCAGGATTGATGACCTTTTGGCCAGGGCCAAGGAATTCGGCATGGAGGCCGTGGCCATCACCGATCATGGCAATATGTTCGGCGCTCTGACTTTCTATGAAAAAGCAAGTCAGGCCGACATCAAGCCCATTATCGGATGCGAGGTTTACGTCGCGCCGCTGGGCCGCTATCGCCGGGAACAGAGCGACCCCAGGTACCACCTCATCCTCCTGGCCAAAAATTATCAAGGCTACCAGAACCTTATTCGTCTGGTGACCATCGCCAACCTGGAAGGTTTTTATTATAAGCCCAGGGTGGACTTTGAGGTGCTTCAGCAATACAGCCAGGGCCTCATCGCCCTTTCGGCCTGTATTCAGGGCCAGGTCCCCAGTCTGATCGTTTCCGGCCAGGATGAAATGGCCTTAAAAGCGGCCCAGGACCTCGCCCGGATTTTCGAGGGCCGCTTTTATCTTGAACTGCAAAAAAGAGCCAGCCCGGAACAGGAAACAGCCAATCAGGGATTGTGCCGCATTGCCAGCGAGCTAAATCTGCCTCTGGTCGCGACCAATGACTGCCATTACCTGCGCCAGGAGGATGCTGCAGCTCATGACATCCTCCTCTGCATACAGACCGGGAAGACTGTCGAAGATGTGGATCGGCTTCGTTTCGACAGCTCGGAGTACTTTTTCAAGTCCGCGGAAGAGATGACCAGCCTCTTCAGCGACCAGCCGGAAGCGCTGGCCAATACGGTCCGTATTGCCGAGGAGTGCAGCCTGGAGATTCCCAGGGGTGGCTATCACTTCCCGGTCTTTCCTCTTAGTGAAGGTGAGGACCTGGAAAGCCGCTTGCAAGAGCAGGCCAGGTCGGGCCTTGAGAGACGGCTCGATCATCTTCGCTCAAACCAGGGTCTGGATGAAGCGGAAGAGGAAAAGTACCGCCAAAGGCTGGAAAAAGAGCTCGACGTTATCATCCGCATGAAATTTCCCGGCTATTTTCTCATCGTGGCCGATTTTATCAGCTATGCCCGCCAGAACAACATCCCGGTCGGGCCCGGCCGCGGTTCAGCAGCCGGGAGTCTGGTGGCTTATTCTCTGGGCATCACCGATATTGATCCCCTGCCTTATGGCCTGCTTTTTGAACGCTTCCTCAATGTCGAACGGGTCTCTATGCCAGATATTGACATTGACTTCTGTAAAAACGGCCGGGAGAAGGTCATCCAGTACGTGTCCGATAAATACGGCGGTCGAGAAAATGTGGCCCAGATTATTACTTTCGGCCAGATGCAGGCCCGGGCTGTGATCCGGGATGTAGGCCGGGCCCTGGGTGTGCCTTACGGTGAAGTGGACCGCATCGCCAAGCTGGTTCCGAACCGACTGAACATCACCTTAGCCGAGGCCTTAAAGGATTCTCAACTTCAGGAAATAATCCGGCAGGACAAACGGGTCAGCCAGCTTATTGAGATCGCTCAGTCCCTGGAGGGTCTGCCGCGGCATGCCTCCACACACGCCGCCGGGCTGGTCATCAGCGATCGTCCCCTGGTAGAATACCTGCCGCTGTATTGTGTCACGCCGAATCAGGCGGAAAACCAGGATAAGGTCGTGGTGACCCAGTACGACATGCACGGAGTGGAGAAAATCGGCCTGGTAAAATTCGACTTCCTGGGCCTCAAGACCCTGACCCTGATTGATTACACCTTACATCTGCTCCAAGCTCGCGGCATCACAGAGAACATCTCCAACCTGGACCTCGAAGACCAGCTTACCTATGACCTTCTCTGCACTGGTGACAGCACCGGCGTCTTTCAGCTTGAAAGTACAGGCATGCGTGATCTGCTGGTCAGACTGCGCCCCAACTGCTTCGAAGACGTCATCGCCCTGGTGGCCCTCTACCGGCCGGGACCGCTGGAAGGCGGTATGGCAGACCCTTTTATTGATGGCAAACACGGGCGTATTAAGGTCGAATACGAACTGCCAGAGCTTGAACCCGTCCTCAAAAGCACCTATGGCGTCATCCTTTACCAGGAACAGGTCATGGAGATCGCCAGCCGCCTGGCCAACTACTCTTTAGGGGAAGCCGACCTGCTGCGCCGGGCCATGGGAAAAAAGAAGCCCAAGGAGATGGAATGGCAGCGCGGGCGCTTCATGGAGGGGATCCAGGCCAATGGGATTGACGCCCAAAAAGGCACCAAAATTTTCGACCTCATGGCAAAATTCGCGGGCTATGGTTTTAACAAGTCTCACAGCGCAGCCTATGCCCTCATCGCCTTCCAAACGGCTTACCTGAAGGCGCACTATCCCCTCGAATTCATGGCCGCCCTGCTGAACAATGAGGTCAACAACACGGATAAATTAGTCCGCTTGATAGGCGAATGCCGCGCCAAGGACCTGGTCGTCCTGCCGCCTGATATCAACCAGAGCGATGTGAACTTCACGGTGAGCGAAGGGAAAATCCGTTTTGGACTGGCAGCCATAAAAGGATTGGGCCAGGCGGCTATAGAATCCATTATCGAGGCCAGAGCTGACGGTCCGTTCAGGGATCTATTCGACACCTGTCAGCGCGTTGACCTCCGGAAGGTAAACCGGAAGGTGCTCGAGGCCTTGATAAAATGCGGGGCCTTTGACTTAACCGGCGCAAAAAGGTCCCAGATGGCCGCCTCTCTGGACGAGGCCCTGGAACAAGGCGCGAGGTTCCAAAAAGACCGGGAGTCCGGGCAGACCAATCTCTTTGAAGGCCTTGAACCGGCGGGGGATGAAATACCGGCGCGCTGGCCGAATATTGCGGAATGGCGGGAGACCTTGCGCCTGAATTATGAAAAGGAGGCCCTGGGGTTTTATATCAGCGGGCATCCTCTGGCCCGCCTTGAAAATGAACTGGCGGCCCTGACCAACACCGATACCCAGCGGGTGCAGGAGATGGGTGATGGGACCAAGGTTCGCCTTGGAGGTCTCGCGGTTCACCTTGATACCATCATCACCAAGAAGGGTGATCGCATGGCCTTTGTAACCCTGGAAGACATGGCTGGCCAGGTGGAAATCCTGGTCTTTCCCGAACTCTATCAGGCCAGTATGGAGTACCTGGAGCAGGACCGGCCGCTGCTGGTGACCGGAGAACTGACCACCGAGGAAAAAGGCTTAAGATCTATCAACAAGATCATTGCGAAAGAGATTCTCCCCCTGGAAGCGGCGGCGAAGAAAATGGTCCGAGAAGTCAACCTCACTATGTCGGCTGCTGCCAGCGACCAGGAAACCCTCTTGAAACTCAAGGATATTATCAACCGGCACCAGGGTGAGACACAGGTGGTCCTCAAGCTTCATCTTCCGGGTCAAGGCACTGCCGTGCTCAGTCTGAAGCAAAAGGTAGAGGCAAGCCCGGCGCTGCTCCGTGAGGCCAAAGAGGCCCTGGGGGAAGCGGGTGTAAAATTTTCATACTAGATGCGTGTCCCCAAGCCCCGTCAGGGAGAACGTTTTGCCATGAAGCTTTCACATGATTCGGGGAAGGCTGTCTACCGCAACAAGGTTCGAGCCAGCGGCCTGACCGGCTTCGACGTTCGGCTAGAGCAGACCGATCTTTTTATTCGGGCGGAAAGGGATCTCTCTGCCGAGGCCCTGGACCTGGTCATCCAGGGCCGCTCTCGAATCTTAAACTGGGCCGAAAACCATGGCGATTTCCTCACCCGGCTTGAACCTCTCCCCAAGGAACCGCTGGCGCCGCCGCCGGTCAGAGAGATGCTTTCCGCCGGCTCTATCGCTCAGGTCGGCCCCATGGCGGCCGTAGCCGGAAGTCTGGCCGAGTTCGTCGGTCGAGGCTTGCTGCCTCTTTCCCCGGATGGGGTCATTGTTGAGAACGGAGGGGACATCTTTCTTGCCACTGCCAGTGAAATTGTGGTCGGTCTTTTCGCGGGCGCCTCCTCTCTGTCCTTACGTCTAGGGCTGGTCCTAGTTCCTGATCAGACCCCGGTCGGAATCTGCACCTCATCGAGGACGGTAGGGCACTCCTTCAGTCTGGGGCGAGCGGACGC
Organism: Deltaproteobacteria bacterium; assembly: GCA_019308995.1. Taxonomy (NCBI): domain Bacteria; kingdom Pseudomonadati; phylum Myxococcota; class Myxococcia; species Deltaproteobacteria bacterium. Next base: position 23,121 of record JAFDHD010000038.1, read on the forward strand.
CGCGACCGTTATGGCGGATTCGGCTGCCTTGGCCGACGCCGCGGCCACCGCCCTGGGAAATCGGGTCGAGCAGGAAACGGACATTAAACCGGCCCTGAACTGGGTTTTAGCCTTAAAGGGAGTTCGTGGAGCGGCCATAGTCCTGGGGAAAAATATCGGCCTTTTGGGAGATTTGAATCTGGTCCAGATTTAAATCCGTGTCACCTCACCAGATTTCCTTTCTAGCTCAAGACAATTTGCCAATCTATCCCGGACGGAATGCGACCGTTCGCTAACCCGGACTGACTAAAAAGACTTGTTTTACCCTGACCCTATTTGGTAAAGTAATTAAACAAGATTAGAAAGCTGATTATAGAAGCAGGCTCGGTTCATGAAGATCGGAGTTATGTCTGACACGCACCTGAGAGAGGTCACGGAAGAGCTGAAAAAGGTCGTCGAAGGAATTTTCAGCGGCACGGATATGATCCTTCATGCCGGGGATATCGTTTCACCGGCGGTGCTGAATTATCTCAACTCTGCCCGCGTGATCGCAGTCAGCGGCAATATGGATTTTTATGATACAGCACAGGCCCTTCCAAGCAAACGCATCGTTAAGGCCGGAAAGTTTAAAATCGGGCTCATACACGGCTGGGGCTCGCCGCACGGCCTGGCCCAAAAACTCAGGAAGGAGTTTGATGAGATAGACTGCCTCATCTTCGGCCACAGCCACCGGCCGCTCAATTCACAGGTCGGGTCTGAACTTTACTTCAATCCAGGGTCCATGACCTTCGGGAGTCGCTCTCACAAAAGATCAGTGGGCATGTTACAAATAAACGACACGATCCAGGGAGAAATCATCGCTCTCGACTAGGAGATGGCAACATGAAAAACCTCTGGGCCCCCTGGCGCATGACTTACATTACCGGAGATGACAACCAGGCCGCCACTGGAAGCTGCATCTTTTGTTTGAAAGGGGATCACCCAGCGCCGGATAAGGAACGGTTCGTTCTTTATGTCGGTCCACTCTCCATGGTCATGATGAATCGATACCCTTACACCAACGGTCACCTTCTGGTCGCCCCCCGCCGCCATGTAGCCGAACTCGCTGATCTGGATAAGGAGGAGCTAGGCGACCTACTTGACCTTGTCCGCACCAGCATCGAGATAATACGCCAGGACATGAACCCGGATGGGTTCAATGTCGGCTTGAACATCGGCCAGGTAGCTGGAGCTGGCGTGGAAGACCACATCCACTTTCATATCGTGCCGCGCTGGAATGGGGATACAAATTTCATGACCGTCTTTGCTGATGTGCGGGTCATCCCGGAACATCTGGAGGCCACGTTTGGTCGTCTGGCAAAATTTTTTATGGCACTGCCCAAGAAGTGAAAACTATAAAAGCGATAAGCATCGGCCTGGCTATCATCATCCTGGCAATCCTTGTGGTCCAGAACCTGGAAGTTCTATCCCAGAGTGAGGTTTTCAGATTCAACTTTCTCCTTGCATCTTTTGACAGCCCCCCGCTTCAGATTTATCTCCTTCTGATCATCTTCTTCCTCCTGGGTTTCGCGGCTGCCTATCTGATCGGCTTTGTCAAGCAACGCCGCCTGAAGAAGACTATCAATAAGCTTAATCAGTCCCAGGTCGAAACCGAAAAGGAATTAAACTCACTCCGCAATCTTCCGCTCACCGATACGAGCCTCGCCGTCAACAAGATGCAGCCTGATATGCAAAACGAAAATTGAAATCATGCGGAGGCAGCGCTTGGAATTCATCAACATAAAGATAGCCCTGTATCAGCTGATTCTTCTGGTGGCCGCCGGGTCCCTGATACTGGGTTATCTCCTGGCCTTATTCTCAAAGCGCCTTCGCGGCGCTGATACAGTGAGGCAAAAGGTCGAAAAAGAACGAATAGCCTCAAACGCAGCCTTCATGAAAGGGCTGAATTACATCCTCTCGGACAGACAGGACAAGGCCATCGAGGAATTCACCCGCGCCGTGGCCCGGGACACCCAGACCGTGGAAACATACATGGCTCTGGGCAATCTTTTCCGAAGCAAGGGAGAACTCGAACGAGCCATACGCATTCGGCAAAGTATCATGCTCCGGCCTCACTTAAACGAAAAAATACGGCTGCAGGCCCTTTACGACCTGGGCCTGGACTACCGCATGGCCGGACTTTATGACCGGTCCATTAAGGCCTTTGAAGAGGTAATCGCCGAGGATTCAAGGCAGGCGGATGCTTACCGCCAGCTGGTTCAAATCTACGAGGAAACTCGGGATTGGAACCAGGCCTTCCAGACCCTGCAGAGGCTGTCCAAATTGACCGGCAAAGAGTCCAAGAACGTCTTGGCCCACTACCAGGTCGAGATGGGTAAGGTCTCCTTTGAACAGGGCCAACTGTCCCAGGCCCGCGGAGCTTATAACAAAGCCCTTGCTTTGGACCCGGGCTGTGTTGACGCCTACCTTCACCTCGGCGACCTTCTCCTCAAGGAGAAAAAAATAAAAAAGGCTATAGAGGTCTGGCGCAAGATCGCCGACGTCGCCCCGCACATGACCTTTTTAATCTTCGGCCGGCTGGCTCGTGTCTACAACGAGCTCAATGACCTTAAACCGGTTGAAGACTTCTTGAAGGAGTGTGCGGCCAGAGACCGGAACCCATTGGCTCACCTGGCTCTGGGAAGGCTGTTTCTGGAAGGCGGGAACCAGGAACACGCCCTGGATGAGTTCCGAAAAGCCCTTAAGCTCGACCCGAGCCTTTTAGAAGTTCACCGGGAGCTAGGTTTGCTCCTGCTGTCTTTGGAACGGCCCGACGAAACCCTGGCCGCCTTTCAAAATCTCCTTGAAAACATGACTTCTCCTGGAGCCGATTTTCAGTGC
>JAFDHD010000039.1 GCA_019308995.1 Deltaproteobacteria bacterium
TCGGGAGATCGGAGAGATCTTGAACATCAGCCCCAAGACCGTTAAAAATCATCGGGCCAATATCATGGGAAAATTGAACTTGCACTCTCAACATGATGTCCTCAAGTTCGCTCAGAGTATCCTCCTGGTCAACGTCGAACCTTAGGCCGGCTTGTTCAGCCTTCTGAGATCAAATGCTCACAACATGCTTTTTTCAGATGTCTGCTTACAAGGAAATGAAAGCTTTACCTGGCGGTCATTTCACTGGAGACAGACATTTATCTGTCCGATAGAAAGACCCCAAAGGAACCTGACTTGACAACTATCATAACTGGGTTCATGGGCCCAGTTTCCAGGAAAACAGGGCCTAGAATCCTGTACCTCAATCCCTACCTTCGACGCTACTGACCGGGTATTCGTCTTTTATCTTTTGTACCTCAAGTTTCATAATTCTTCCTGATACTTGGCCCTGCCTTGCCCCCTGGTATCTATCTTGACCGACATCATAAAGCCCCCATACACAATACATAGCCTTGATAAAGCTATCTGAAAAGATAATGGTTATCAGTCTCTGAAGGTAATTCTCGCCTTAAATTGTGGTTATCAGTCTCTGAAGGTAATTCTCGCCTTAAATTGATTCCTCCCTAAAAATAAGGTCTTTTTCCCTCGAAATGAGTCCTGAACCTCATTTACGCCTTCTATCTATTAAAGTAAATTTTTATTATGGGCATCAAGAAAAAGGAGAGGGGTTTCGGACATGATGATGGGAAGTCATCCTGTAAATCTAACAGAAACTTCAGTTTTTTCAAATTTTGAGCACCAGAATTTTAAAGCAGGCAGGATTGGATTGGCGAAGTATCAGGTAGCGGATGAAGGCCTTGCAGGTCAGGAAGTTAAAGAGGGTCGGGCTAACGAGAACACCATGATCGCTTACCTGAACGAAATGAAGCATTACAAGCGCATCACTCCGGAACGTGAATTGATCCTGGGGAAAAGGATTAAAAAGGGCCAGGAGATGATGGTCGCCTTAACCTTGAAATGTTCGGTTAAATTCAGGGAAATGCAGGATTTGAAGCATGAGGTCATCACCTGGCTGGAGAAGAGAAAGCGGCCCAATTTGACCGAAAACGAGACTATGTCCTTGATAGTGAGGAGCGTGGCGGACATGGCCGCTCAACATCCGCGCAGCAGAATCCTGGACGACCTCTATCGTCGCATCAAGCGCATTGACCAAAAGGTACGGGAGGCCAAGGAGGAATTAATTACTGCCAATTTGCGGTTGGTGATAAACATTGCCAAGAAATACATTAATCGCGCCTTGCCTTTTTCCGACCTCATTCAAGAAGGCAATGTGGGCCTGATCAAGGCGGCCAGCAAATATGACTACTCCACCGGGAACCGCTTTTCCACCTATGCCAGTTGGTGGATCAAACAATCTATTACCAGGGCCATTTATGATAAATCCCGCACCATCCGCCTTCCGGTGCACTTCGTCGAGGCGCGCAACAAATTTTTCAAGACATATTACGAGTTATTCGCAGAGCTTCAGCGAGAGCCCAGTCCCTCCGAGATAGCTGAGGCCATGGAAGTCAGCCTGGACAAAGTCCATATGATCATTCAGCTCATCCCTGAGCCCGTTTCTCTGGAAACCCCGCTGGCCGATGAAGAGTCTTTCCTCGGCGATTATATCGTGAGTGATGAAGACAAATCCCCATTTGAAAAGATAAGCTTTGATGAAATAAACAAGGTGGTGAAAGAAAACCTGGCCTCCCTTTCGCCAAAAGAAGAAAGAGTTATGAAATTCAGGTTTGGGATTGATGAAGATGAAGCCTGTAGTCTAGAAGGGGTTGGCCGTAAATTCAATATCTCGCGAGAGCGGGTGCGTCAGATCGAAAAGAAAGCCCTGGAGCGTCTTCGTCATCCCACCCGTGCTGAGCAGCTCCATAGCTTGCTCTAAAGATTATCACGGCTGCGCTGTTCCAATGGCGCAGCATATTTTTTTTAACAAATCTAAGGAGATAGTTTCAAAATGTTCCCATCCCGTGCGCTTTATTCTTATCGCGCCTTTTGAAAAGAAACAGCTTGCCTAGTACTGACTCGAAATAAACACCTGCCACCAGAGCACGCCCTGTATCAGCACCTCTATGATATTGTTGAAAAAAATATTGACATACAAATAGACAGGTGATAAAAAATACTTAGTTGAGCGGGCATAGCTCAGCTGGTAGAGCACAAGCTTCCCAAGCTTGGGGTCGCGGGTTCAAACCCCGTTGCCCGCTCCAGTAGTTGATGAGCAAGGGTGCGGGGTTTACGGTAACTGTTTAGAATAAATCCCGGCCAAAGCTGCAGGTTTATTTTTGTGAACCTGTTAGTGGAAGGCGCCTTGCAGGCGGGAAGTAGGTTTGTAGGGCGAGAGTGAACGCTTTCAGACTTAAAGAGGAAAGAGCGCACTCTGAAGCTTAGAAACAGCTCAGTTCATCTTGGCCGGCCCTTGAGATAGCAGAAAGGTGTCAACTATTGAAAGTGGGTTTCGTAACCCGCTTTCTTTTTGGCGGGTTGAATGAAAGACGAAATCCAAAAGGTGATTCAGGCGGTGGAAACCTTGGCCGGGCCAGCATTGGAGGCCCAAGGTTTCGATTTGATTGAAGTTCAGTACCGCCGGGAAAGAGGGGGTTGGGTCCTGCGTCTCTTTGTTGATCGAGCCTTTGAAACGGAACCATCTGCTGGAGTCCAGACTCCCGGCTCAGGGGTGACGCTTGATGACTGTGTTACTATCAGCAAGGAGATCGGGCGCCTGCTTGAGGCGCATGATGTTATCCCGGGGCCATATAACCTCGAGGTTTCTTCACCGGGGCTGGATCGGCCTTTAAAAAAGCTGGCTGACTTCGTTCACTTCACCGGTCGTCTCGTTCGAGTCAAGACGAAATCTCCTGTTAACGGGCAGAGAAAAATCAAGGGGCGGCTTCTGGGTCTTGAGAATGGACTGATTAAGTTGGAGGTCAACGGCCAGGCCTTCGAAGTTCGGTTGGATGAGACTGAAGGAGTCGTCCTGGAGCCGGAAGTGAATTGGGGCCGTGCATGATAAAGGTTAATAAAACCGTTTATTAGGGAGAAAAAAATGAGTTCCGATTTAGGACGTGTCATTGATCAGATCAGCCGGGATAAAGGCATTGATCGCCTGATCCTGATCGAAACACTTGAAGAGGCTATCAAGTCCGCCGTGAAAAAGAAGTTTGGTCTGGCCGACAACTTTGAGGTCAACTTCAATGAGGAATTTGGCGAGGTGGAGGTCTTCCAGTTCAAGGAGGTCGTGGAGAAGGTCACTGACGATAAACTCCAGATCGCTGTGGAAGACGCACGGCAGCTTGATATCGAGTCCCAGATTGGGGACGAACTGGGTGTCAAAATGGATACTGAAGAATTCGGCCGTATTGCCGCCCAGTCAGCAAAGCAGGTTATCATTCAGCGTATGAAAGACGCTGAGCGTGACATCATTTATGAGGATTATAAAGACCGTCAGGGCGAGATCATCAACGGCATTGTCCAGCGTTTTGATAAAGGCAATATTATCGTTAACTTAGGTCGAACGGACGCCCTTCTCGCCATCAGTGAACAGGTCCCGAAGGAAAATTACAGGCAGGGCGACCGTGTTCGAGCCCTCATTTTAGAAGTGAAGCAGATCACACGCGGCCCGCAGATAATTCTTTCCCGCACCCACCCCGATTTTCTGAAGGCCCTTTTTGAGATGGAGGTGCCTGAGATATCCGAAAGTATTGTGCGCATCGTGGCGGTGACACGGGAACCAGGCAGCCGCTCCAAGATAGCTGTTGTTTCCGATGACAAGGACATTGATCCGGTCGGGGCCTGTGTTGGGATCAGGGGTTCCCGGGTCCAGAGTGTGGTCCAGGAGCTGCGGGGAGAAAAGATTGATATCATCCCTTATAACCCCGACCCTGCCCGTTTCATTGTCAATGCCTTGGCCCCCGCGGTTGTTACCCGGGTCATCGTGGATGAACTCAATCGCACCATGGAGGTTGTGGTGCCTGATGAACAGCTTTCCCTGGCCATCGGCCGGAAGGGCCAGAATGTGCGCCTGGCCTCCAAACTATCTGGCTGGCGGATTGACGTTAAGAATGAGATAAAATATGAACGGATGTTAAAAGAAGGCTACCAGACTTTGCTGAACCTGCCTCAGATAGACGAGAAGATGGCAGATGCGCTTTATGAGGCTGGTTATACTTCTGTCTTCGATCTCCTGACTTCCAGCCCTGAAGAATTACAACAGGTTCCGGAACTGGACGAAACAAACCCGGAAGAGATCATCGAAGCCGCACGCATTTACATAGATAACGCCAAGATTGAAGAGGCCGAGGGAGATGAAGAGCCGGCCGGCGATGAGTCGGTTTCAGCCATGGATGAATCAGCCGAAACAACGGAAGAAGCGAGTGAGGCGGCTGAGGATGCAGAAGCCGCCCCGCCCCTGACGGAGTTATCGGAAGGCAGCAGTCCCTCTGTAGAAATGCCCACCCAGACCACAGAGGAGAGTGAAAAAGGTTTGGAAAACAAAGAGGAGTCTGGATAGGGGTGGATAGTGATTGCTGCATCAGGCTCCGGGGGCCCTATTCGGACCTGCCTTGGATGTTCAAGGAAGAGGATCAAATCCGAACTCGTGCGTTTGGCCCTGGACGAAAAAGGACGGGTCGTGTGGGACGAGCAGCAGATACGGCCGGGCCGAGGGGCTTATATCTGCCCTTCTCGAGTTTGCCTGAAAGCCATGTTAAAGAAAAAAAAGCTGGCTCGGGCCTTCCGCCGCCCAGTCTCGACCGCCCTTCTGGAATCATCGGCAGTACCATGGCAGGAAGAAATTTGTTAAAAGGTGACGTTACCTTAGATAGATCTGCACAAAGCGATTATGGCGCCGAGCCGCCTTTGAAAAAAATTACCTCGATGGAGGTAGTACATGGGAAAGATTAGGATCTACGAATTAGCCAAACAGCTAAACATGACCAATAAAGTGCTGGTACAAAAGCTCCAGGAGATGGGCTATCCGGTCAAGAGCCATTCCAGTACCGTTGATGAGTCGCAGGTCAGTGAGATTAAGGATCGTCTTGAGGGCCGCAAGTCCCAGGTAGTGGTCGAGAAGAAAATCCGTGCCACAATCGTTCGGCGGAGAAAAAAGATCATTGAGGTGTCCGCTGAGGAAACGGCTGAAGCCGAAGCCAAGGCGGTTGAGCCGACCGAGGCAGCGCCTTCGGAACCCCTGGAATCACCCCTTCAGGAGGAGCCAGCAGCCAAGGCGGTAGGTACACCTTCCCTCGCTGAAACACCGGCCACTGAAAGCGCCCTCGGAGAACCTGCAGAAACAGCTGGTGAGGCGGCCGCGGAGCCGTCGGTTGAAGAGCTGGCAGAGGAAGCCAAGCCTCAACCCAAAATAAAAAAAATAAAAAGACCAAAGGGAGAACCGGCCCGGATTATCAGTCGGCCCAAAATCGTACCTCCTGAGGCAAAACCAGAGGAAAAACCGGTTCCAAAACCAGCAACACCGCCTGAACCTCTTCCGGAGAAGCCAGTTCCGGAACCCACCGTCTCGCTCGTCCTGCCTGAAGCAGAGACCAAAAAGCTCAAGAAGAAAAGGAAAGCCAAAGCCGAGCCCGAAATATCTGATGAAGTAAAAGCCGTTCCCAAAAAACCGTTCCGGCGTAGGGAAATCATCGAGCGAACAGAACTTTATGATGAAGAACCCATGGGCCGAACCCGTTCGGCGCGATATCGGAAAATCGCCCGGGCCGTTAAAAAAACCCAAAAACCCGCTATTACTGTTCCCAAGGCCATTAAACGGCGCATAAAAATCGCTGAAGCCATTACCGTCGCGGAACTGGCCAAGAGAATGGGGGTCAAGGCTCAGGATGTTCTCCGGACGCTCATCAGCTTGGGGATCATGGCAAATATCAACCAGGCCATTGACTATGATGCTGCTGAACTGGTGGCCTCTGAATTCGATTATGAGGTGACCAAAGGCGCCTTTGACGAGGAAGAGGTTCTCCATCTGGTTGAGCCGGAAGAGATAGAAATGACCCTACGCTCGCCGGTGGTCACGGTGATGGGCCATGTAGATCACGGTAAAACCTTACTCCTGGACACTATCAGACAGACAAATATTATCGAAGGTGAGGCCGGAGGCATTACTCAGCATATCGGCGCCTATCATGTCAGTTTCGATGAAGGAAATATCACCTTTCTCGATACCCCGGGCCACGAGGCCTTCACCGCCATGCGGGCCCGGGGAGCCCGGATAACCGATATCGTGGTTCTCGTTGTCGCCGCCGACGATGGGCCTATGGAACAGACCCGGGAAGCCATTGACCACGCCAGGGCCGCCGGTGTGCCAATCCTTGTGGCCATCAATAAAATTGACAAACCCGAGGCTGATCCGGACCGCGTAAAACGCAGTCTCTCTGAACTGGGACTGGTTCCGGAGGAATGGGGCGGTGATACGATTTTCGCTAACGTCTCTGCTAAGACAGGGCAAGGGATCACCGAACTGCTGGACCTCATTCTCCTTCAGGCCGAAGTAATCGAGCTGAAAGCCGCGCCTCATGGCAGGGCACAGGGCCGGGTCATTGAAGCCCACCTGGACAAAGGCCGCGGCCCGGTGGCCACTATTCTGGTGCAAAGCGGTCTGCTTAAGCCTGGCGATCCCTTTGTTTGCGGCGTCTATTATGGCAAAATTCGAGGCATGCTCAATGACAGCGGCCGGAGACTGAATCAGGCCGGGCCGTCCCTACCCGTGGAAATTCAGGGTATTTCAGGCGTTCCTGGCGCCGGAGACGAATTCCTCGTCCTTGAGAATGAGAAAAGAGCCAAGCAGGTCAGCCAGTACCGGCAACTCAAACAGCGTGAGTTGGAACTGATCAAGACTTCCAAGGTAACCCTGGAAACTATTTACGAGCGGATCAAGGAAGGAGAGGCCAAAGAGTTAAACATCGTGCTCAAGGCGGATGTCCAGGGTTCGCTTGAGGCCATCAACGATGCGCTGTCAGCCCTGTCCACCGATGAGATCAAAATCATCGTCATCCATTCCACCACCGGTGCGATAAATGAAACGGATGTCATGCTGGCCTCCGCTTCAGATGCCTCGGTCATTGGGTTCAACGTCCGACCGAACGCCAAGGTCCAGGAACTGGCCGAATCCGAGAATATTGAGATTCGGTACTATGATGTTATCTATAAGCTGACCGAGGAAGTCAAGGAAGCCATGGTCGGCCTGTTAGAACCCACTTATGTTGAAGAAACGATCGGTACGGCGGAGATAAAGCAAACCTTTCAGGTTTCCAAGATCGGAACCGTGGCCGGTACCGCTGTCACCAGCGGGAAGATTGTACGCAGCGCTAAAGTGCGGCTGCTCCGGGATGGTATTGTTCTATTCGACGGCCTTATGGCCTCGCTCAAGAGGTTCAAGGATGACGTCAAGGAGGTCTCCAGCGGCTATGAATGCGGAATCAGCCTGGAAAATTTCAATGACGTTAAGGTCGGTGATATGATCGAGGCCTACGTCATAGAGGAAATGAGCGCCACTTTGTAAGAGGCTTGCCCCGAGGAAAAAAAGATGGTCGTTGGCATTCTGAGGGTTACAATGATTATCCCGGGCAACTCCTCCCTCAAAGGCAAACGGAAAGTCGTCAAGAGCCTTCTCGGAAAGTTGAGGGCGAAGTTTAATCTGGCCGCAGCCGAAGTGGAGGATAACGACCTCTGGCAACGCGCCGGACTGGGCCTGGCCCTGGTTGGGAACGACCGCCGATACATCAACTCGGCCATGGACAAGGTTCTCGATTTCATAGAACGAACGACCGAGGCGGAGATTATTGATTCTCAAACAGAGATTATCAACATTTTTTAAGAATCCGATTCTATCGGGAAAGACGCTGCAATGAGTACGAGAAGAGTGGCCAGAATTCAGGGTTTGATCATGGAAACGGTCTCCTACCTCCTGCTGGCAAAGGTCAAAGATCCTCGATTGCAGTCAGTCACGGTCACCAGGGTTGAGGTCAGCCCTGATCTGAGAAGGGCGATGGTGTACTACAGCTTTTTTGGCCAGGATGCGGACCGAGAAGCGGTTGCGCAGACTCTGAAAGGATCAACCGGTTTCTTCCGTCGGGAAGTCGGTCGAAAGGTGGGCCTGAAATTCGTGCCCGAGATTGTCTTTCGGTTCGACCAGTCAATGGAGTACAGCCAACACATGGACGAGGTGTTCAAGCGTCTGCATGCAACAGACACGCCGCAAGAAAATAAAAAATAAGTTTGAGGTGAACCAGATCGGTATAAAAACTCTGGCCGCACTCTTTCAGAAAAAAAACAGCTTTCTGCTTCTGAGCCATATAAACCCTGACGGGGATGCGTTAGGGTCCATGCTGGCCTTGGGAGAAGGCCTCAGGTCTCTGGGTAAGAGCGTGAGGCTGTTTAATGAGACAGGGGTGCCTCCGCTTTATAAGTTCCTGCCTCATGCAAAAGAAGTGGCCACTCGCCTCGACGCATGGAATGATTTTGATATCGCAGTTCTTTTGGACTGTCACTCCTTGAAGCGAGCGGGTAAGAAGGCTGCCAAGGCAGCCCTGATTCAAGACCTGGCGATCCTTGATCATCACGAGGTTGGGCAGCCGGTTCTATCGGCAGCCTCAATGATTGATCCGGAGGTTTCAGCCACTGGCGAGCTGATCTATCAGCTTCTGATCTCCATGGAGGTGGATATCACTCCCCAGATGGCAACCAACCTCTTCACAGCTATCAGTACTGATACCGGCTCGTTCAGTTTTGATAACACCACAGCCTCATGTCTGGACGTTGCGGCCGCACTGGTGAGACGGGGCGCCAGACCGTGGGAAATCTTTCGTCAGCTTAACTTCAATATGCCTCCTCAAAGATTGAATCTGCTGAGCCGGAGCTTGGAAAACATAGAGTATTACCACCAGGGCCGAATAGGAACCTTGACCGTCAACTCCGAGGTCATGGCCGCCACTAAGACTTCTAAAATAGACACCGAGGGGTTCGTCAGTTACCCCCGCTCGGTCAGAGGAGTGGAACTGGCCCTTTTAATCACGGAAAATGGAGATGGAGTCTGTCATGTCAGCCTTCGATCCCAGGGAAAGGTAGACGCGGCGGCCTTGGCTGGAACCTTTGGCGGCGGCGGACATCATAATGCCGCTGGCTTTTCCCTGGCTGGCACCGTTGAAGAGGTTAAAACCCGGGTCATATCGGCGGCCATCTCATTTCTGCCTCCAGAAGGGGCCTAAGGTCAGTCATGAAGTCGAATCGTTATAACAGCAGCCTCTCCGGCGTTCTGATCCTGGACAAGCCCGCCGGGCTGACCTCTTTTGAGGTGGTCCGGCGCATCAGGAAGGCTCTGGGGGTCAAAAGAGTTGGACATACCGGCACCCTGGATCCCATGGCAACCGGCCTTCTGCTTCTTTGCATCAATCAGGCTACCAAGCTCGTCCCCTTTCTCCAATCCGGGGAAAAGGGTTATGCCGGACGCATGATCCTGGGTCTGTGCACGGATACGGATGACATCACCGGGCGGGTTACCTCCAGGAAGACTGACTTCGACCTGAATCCCGAGGAAATTATCCGTGTGGCCGCAGAATTTGTCGGGCTCATCGAACAGGTCCCGCCGCAGTATGCGGCCTTAAAACACCAGGGTCAACCGGCCTATAAATTGGCCCGCCGCGGAGAAAAAGTCCCGACCAAGGCTCGGGAGGTGATGGTTCATGAGCTGACGGTTACAGAGATAGATTTGCCCGGGGTATCTTTCCTGGCTAGAGTTTCAAAAGGGACATACATTCGTTCCCTGGTGGCTGACTGGGGCCGCCAGCTTGGCACCGGCGCATGCCTGGAGAGTCTGAAGCGTTTGACCAATGCGTCCTTTACTCTTAAGCAGGCTATAACCCTTGAGGAGGCCGAGATTTTGGCACAAAAAGGTCGGCTGGCGGAGCGGATCATCCCCCTGGAAAACGCTCTGTCCTTCATGCCGGTCGTTCAGGTTCCCGGTGTTTTGATTCGCCTGGTCGAAAACGGGCAACCGCTGCCTTTGAACCGTCTGGAGAACTTCAACCCTCAGCCAGGCCCGGTACAAGTCATATCCCCGGAAACCGATCTACTGGCTGTTTATAAATATGACCCTCGAACAGCAGATAGAAAAAATGAAAGCCTGACACCGCTCAGGGTTTTAGGGCGGTCGTAAACTTTATAGGCTACCAAGGAGCCACCATCTTTATAAGGAGGATTTTTTAAGGTGACGCTAACTCAGGTAAGAAAAAAAGAACTCATTGATGAATTCAGGACTCATGATACTGACACCGGGTCTCCTGAGGTTCAGATCGCCCTGTTAAGTGAGCGGATCGGGTATCTTACAGAGCATTTCAAGATTCATAAAAAGGACCATCATTCCCGGCGCGGCCTCCTGAAATTGGTAGGCCAGAGACGAAGATTACTTAATTATCTTAGACAAAAGGATATTGACAGATACCGAGAGGTAATTTCCAGATTAGGCATTAGAAGGTAAAGCTAACTATTCATTAATATTTTAAATACTCTTTTTAAGAAAGACTGGTGAAAAAAGATGAAACTAGAAAAACAATTTGGAGAAGCAACCCTCATAATCGAGGCTGATCATGTAGCCAGACAGGCCAGTGGCGCGGTTATGGTCCGGTGTGAGGATACCATAGTTCTGGTGACAGTGGTGAGCACTCGCGACCAACGGACCGGGATAGATTTTTTACCCCTGACGGTAGAATATCAGGAACGTTATTACTCTGTGGGCCGTATCCCCGGGAACTTTTTCCGTAGAGAAGTTGGGCGGCCTTCGGAAAAGGAGACATTGATTGCACGCTTGATTGACCGACCCTGCCGTCCTCTTTTCCCTGAGGGCTGGAATTACGAAACCCAGATCATCGCCACCGTCCTCTCAGTAGATGAGGACTACGACGCCGATATGCTGGCCCTGATCGGCGCCTCCGCAGCCCTTGAAATTTCGGATATTCCTTTTCAGGGCCCTATCGCTGGAACGAGGGTGGTTCGAGTGGACGGAGAATTGGTGACCAATCCCGTTCAATCTCAAATCGAAAAGTCGGATTTGAACATCATCGTGGCTGGCAGCCGTGAAGCCGTGGTTATGGTTGAAGGTGAGGCGATCGAAGTGGAAGAAGAGGTGCTTCTGGAGGCCGTCTTCCTGGCTCAGAAGGAGATTCAGCCCATCCTGGACATGCAGGAGGAATTGAAGGCCGCGCTGGGAAAACCCAAACGCCAGCCCCCGCCGTTCGAGCAGGACGAGGCCTTTGCCACCATGGTCAAGGATCAATATCGCGCTGAAGCTAAAGAGGCTTTACTGACCCCGGCCAAGCAGGAACGGCACGAAAAATCTCGACTCCTTCGTGAACGAGCGGTTGAGGAGTTGAGTGAAAATTACCCTGATGCGGCTGAAAAAATCAGCCTGCCTTTTGAGGAGTTAGAGCGTGACATTCTCCGCGACCTGATCCTGAAAGAAGAGAAGCGGATTGACGGGCGGAGCGTAAAAGAGGTTCGCCCCATCAACTGTCAGGTGGCGGTTCTGCCTCGAGCCCATGGTTCAGCCATATTTACCCGCGGTGAAACGCAGGCCCTTGGCATCGCCACCCTGGGCACCAGCCATGACGATCAGCGCCTGGACGCCCTGATTGGCGAAACCTCCAAGTCGTTCATGCTGCACTATAACTTCCCGCCGTATTGCGTTGGAGAAGCCCGGCGTCTGGGCCCGCCCAAGCGCCGCGATGTGGGACACGGGGCCCTGGCTGAAAGGGCACTCAAGTCGGTGCTGCCAGATCAGGAGGAGTTTCCTTACACCATCCGTGTTGTGTCCGAGATACTAGAGTCTAACGGTTCTTCTTCCATGGCTACGGTCTGTGCCGGAACCATGGCCCTTATGGACGCCGGTGTGCCAATTAGGTCTCCTATCGCCGGTGTGGCTATGGGACTTGTAGTGGAGAACGGCGAGGTCGTTATCCTGACCGACATCATCGGTGATGAAGACCACCTCGGAGACATGGACTTAAAGATCGCCGGCTCCAGAAAAGGCGTGACCGGGATACAGATGGACATCAAGGTCAAGGGTATTTCAAAGGAGATTCTGGAAAAGGCCCTGAGTCAAGCCCGTGAGGGGCGCATGCATATCCTGGACGAGATGGAGAAAGTCATTGCCAAACCGCGACCCGAGCTTTCAGAATACGCCCCCAAGACAACGATCATCGAGATCAACCCGGATAAAATTCGTGACCTCATTGGGCCTCAAGGTAAGGTCATCAGAGCCATCCAGTCCGAGACAGACACCCGCATAGACGTGGAAGACACGGGCAAGGTTATTATTTACGCGCGTAACGCTCAGTCCGCCGATACAGCCATCAAACAGATCAAAGAGGTGACCCAGGAGGCGGAGGTAGATCAAATTTACAAGGGCAAGGTGGTCAAGATCATGGATTTTGGAGCCTTTGTCGAAATACTTCCCGGAACCGATGGTCTGGTTCACATCTCTCAACTGGCCCCGGAACGCGTAAAGGCCGTGACCGATGTGGTCAAGGAGGGCGATGAGATTCTGGTCAAGGTCCTTGATATAGACAAACAGGGAAAGATTCGTCTTTCCAGAAAGGCTGTCCTGGAAGAGGCTGCTGGGAAGCGCCATTGAGATAAGAAGCTAACTTCGGCTTCGTCAATTCATCAGGGTGGGAGGACGTGAAACCCTCGTACAGGAAGACCACGTTTGACAATGGGCTGCGCATTCTGACGGAAAGGGTGCCGCATGTCAAATCCGTCTCAGTGGGCATATGGGTGAACATCGGCTCCCGGGATGAGAACGAATCAGAAGCCGGCCTCTCCCACTTCATTGAGCATATGATCTTCAAAGGCACCGCTCGCCGGGACGCCCTTCAGATAGCTAAGGAGATTGATCAGATCGGGGGGATGGCCAACGCCTTTACGAGCAAGGAATACACCTGTTTTCATGCCCGGGTCATGTCCGATCACCTCCCTCTGGCAACCGATCTTCTAATTGACATCTTCCTTCACTCTGTGTTCGACTTCGAGGACATTGACCGGGAACGGCAGGTCATTCTTCAGGAAATCAACATGGTCGAGGATACGCCGGACGAGCATATTCATGTGCTCTTCGGCCAGAACTTCTGGCCCGGCGCGCCTCTCGGCCGCCCGGTCCTGGGAACGGTCGAGACAATCTCCCGGGCTGGCCGCGAAGAAATCTACCAGTATCTCAAGCGACATTATCTGCCTACCAAGATTATCATTGCCGCCGTCGGAAATTTGGAACATAAGGCCTTTGTGGATTTGATCGGGCCGTCCCTTGAGGCTATGCCAGCCGTTGAAGATAATCTGGTTCGTCAGCCCCCTGAGGTCAAGACCGACGTAACAATCACTGCAAAGGAGCTGGAGCAGGTTCACTTCTGCCTCGGCTCCCCGTTTCCAACCGCCGTGGATGAAAGGCGCTACGCTGCCGCTATGCTCAGTACCATCCTCGGTGGCAATATGAGTTCCAGGCTTTTTCAGGAAATCAGAGAAAACCGAGGCCTGGCCTACTCAATCTATTCTTTCCTCTCCACTTACATTGACGCCGGGTTATTAGGAATATACGCTGGAATCGGTCAGAAGCAGGTGAATGAAGTGATCCGCCTTATTCTGGCCGAATTAAAAAAACTCAGGATGGGAGAGATAAAGGATTCCGAGCTAAAAGCTGCTCGGGAGTATCTGAAGGGCGGGATCGCATTGAATTTGGAGAGCACGGATAACCTTATGACCCGCCTGGCTAGAAATGAGGTTACCTATCATCGGAACGTCAGCTATGAGGAAATCGTGACATCTATCAACAGGGTCGCCAAAGACCAGATCGTGGGCCTGGCCGAGGAATATTTCCAGCCGCAGAGCCTGGCCCTGACCGTCCTGGGCAGTGTTTCTGAAAACGAACTCCAACCCGATATTTTGAATCAGTAAGGAAGAGATGAAAAGCGAGATAAAGGTTCAGGTGAAGCGCATTCGCCCTGAAGAAGATCAGGACCTGCCTCTTCCGGCATACATGACGCCGCGTTCCGCCGGCATGGACCTCCTCGCGGCCGTAAAGGAATCCGTGGTCATGGAACCCGGACAGGTCATGCTGATTCCCACCGGCCTGGCCATGGCCCTGCCTTCGGGTTTTGAGGCGCAGATTCGTCCTCGCAGCGGTCTGGCCCTGAAAAAGGGCCTCAGCCTGATCAACTCCCCCGGAACCATTGATGCAGACTACCGCGGTGAGATCGGACTGGCGGTCATTAACCTGGGCCAAGAGCCGGTGACCATCAAGCGGGGCGATCGCATCGCTCAGATGATTTTCACCCGGGTCTGGCAGGCCGAGCTGGACCTGGTTTCAGAGCTGGAAGAGACCGACCGCGGCCCAGGCGGTTTTGGTCACACTGGTTGAGGCTGTGATCCGGTTCGGGCCGACCAGGCTGGAAGAGGATTCAAAAGCCCTTTCAAACTCATCCTTTGGAAAAGCGGTTGGGGAAGCTCTTCACCTGCGATAATAACAGAGCCGGTATTGTCTTTTGACATTGACTTTTCGCCAACGAGGAGATTGAGCCATAAAATTCTGTACACTCGCCAGCGGGAGCAAAGGCAACGCCATCTGGGTCGAGGCCGAAGGCGTGGCCGTGCTGGTGGACGCCGGCCTATCTGGGAAGGAGCTTGAACGCCGCATGGCCGTGGCGGGATTGTCCCCGCAGAAACTGCGGGCCATCCTGGTTTCCCATGAGCATCATGACCATATTTCCGCGGTCGGGATTCTGGCCAGGCGGTTGGGCTTGCCGGTTCACATGAATGAACTCACCCTGACCCAATGCCAGGCAGAACTTGCAGGGGTCTTGGTGAGCCTTTTCCGAACCGGAGAAAAATTTGATTTAGGGCCGTTCAGCATTCATCCCTTTTCCCTCTCCCATGACGCCGCGGACCCGGTGGGTTTTACCTTGAGCAACAATGGAGTCCTGCTCGGCCTGGCTACTGATCTTGGGGTGGCTACCAATCTCGTTCGGACGCGTTTATCTAATTGCAAGGCCCTGGTCATCGAGTCCAATCATGATCCCCAGATGCTCTTAAACGGCCCCTATCCCTGGGAGTTAAAACGCCGGGTGCAGAGTCGGCACGGTCACCTGTCCAATGATGACGCGGCCGAATTACTGAGCTCCGTGGCCCACAAGGGGTTGACGCAGGTCGTTTTAGCTCACCTGAGTGAAACCAACAATGAACCGGAGCTGGCCCTGGCTCGAGTCGGCTCTGTCCTGGCTCCTCTGGCAGATTTTCAACTAGAAGTGGCCTTTCAGGATACACCCAGCCAGATATTTGAACTTTAAAAACAATTTTTAAAAATGCTCCTTTTGATCAAGCTAGATCGAGGCCTTCCTGACCTCGGGCGGCCCCGACGACTTTATAGTCCGCTCTCCAGAGCCATGTACTCAACATCTTGTGCACAATAGGGTCGTCGTCAATGATCAAAACGAGCGGCGCTTCAGGCATCAGGCTTGCCTCTGATACTATTCCTTCTTTAAATGTACAATTAATCAGCCCTTAACCGCAATAAATTCTGAAATCGTCCGCTTAGCCGGGCCTGGAGCTTTCGCTGACGCGCCAGCGTTTCGATGTTTGTTGACCGGCGTCTTGCATTTTAAGGTTTGAACATATTCTGTGGTATAATTCGGTCATGCTTGAGGTATTGGTTTTCACACGCCTGATGTGAAGCGCCAGCGAGGATGTCAGGCCCCTGGTCGAGGAGCTGGTCAAACGCGGGGTGAACGTCGCCCCGCCTTATGACGTGAACTTGCTGGATGGCATGGCTGAGGCGGCTTACTGGGAAGTGCTGGATGAACCGGTGCCCGTGGTCCTGGTTGTGGATGAAAGCCAGAGATTTCAGCCGGTCGTAAAGTTATGGTCTGGCAAGGCCCCCAAAGCAAAAGAAGTCCTGGCAATACTCAAGCAGAATGAAGATCCGTAAAAAACCCCTGCGATTTTCTGGTTCCCAAGCCCCGACCTGGGAACGAGCATCGAAAACCTTCAATTTAACCATTCTTTACAAATATTAATAATTCATGATACTTTAATCCCCACAAGAGTTCAGGTTCCAATTACAATTTGTTCCATTCTCGTGGGTCTTCTGCCTTTGGCTCTTTACGGTGGTGTAATATGAGAACTGCTCTTGATATCCTCATTGTTATTTTTGGACCTTTGGCGGCCCTTGGCGGGTTTTTGTTTGGTGCGACTTATACTGCCTTTTTTTCTAAATATCCATCCCTCGACATACTTGATGGCCGGGACATCTATTATTTTTTCGTAACCTTCGCATCGTTTATTATTGTGGTCGCGGCAGGTGTTTACAGAAGAAGTTTAGGCCAGGAACCTCTGGAACTAAAAATAACCTATAGTCCCGGTCCCTCCGGTGAATCCATAGAAAAGGCAACCCTTACCGGTTTCGATAAAGAGATAAAAGACGCCACTGATGAGTTAGCTGCAAAGGCAAGAGACTACTTCAATGCTGGTGAACAGGATTATGATGCCAGCCGCTTTAAGGAAGCCGCTGGCAATTATCAGAGATCCGTGGACGTGCTTCCGACCATGTCCTGCTATTTGAACCTTGGCAATGCGCTTTTGAGCGTTTCAGATTACCCGCAGGCCAAAAACGCTTATGAATCCGGCCTGAAAATCGCCCGAAAGAAGAAAGATAAACAGCTTGAAAGCGCTTTTGTATGCAATATCGGCGTCATTTACGATAATCGAGGCGATCTGGATAAGGCACTGAAATTCCATCAGGACGCGCTTGATATTGACCAAGAGATCGGGTACCGGCAGGGCAAAGCCAACCAGTTAGGCAATATCGGCATCATTTACGGTGTTCAAGGCGATCTGGAGGCGGCACTGAAACACTTTCATGAAGCGCTTGAGATTCACCGTGAGATCGGGTATCGGCAGGGAGAAGCCAACCAATTGGGCAATATCGGCAACATTTACCTTGCTCAAGGCGATCTGGATAAAGCCCTGAAATCCTATCAGGAGGCGCTTGATATTCACCGCGAGATCGGGTACCGGCAGGGAGAAGCCAACCAATTGGGCAATATCGGCCTCATTTACCGTGATCAAGGCGATCTGGATAAGGCGCTGAAATCCCATCAGGACGCGCTTGATATTGACCAAGAGATCGGGTATCGGCAGGGCGAAGCCAACCAGTTAGGCAATATCGGCGTCATTTACGATAATCAAGGCGATCTGGAAGCGGCACTGAAATCCCATCAGAAGGCGCTTGATATTGACCAAGAGATCGGCCATCTGCAGGGCGAGGCCAGCCAATTGGTCAATATCGCTGTCATTTACGCCGAACAGGTGAAAAAGCGCGAGGCCCTGGAACTGCTGAATCAGGCCCTGAATATTTTTCAAGAGATCGGCGCCAGCAGGAAAATAGCTATAGTTGAAGAGAATATAAGAAAAATCTCTGAATAATCTACTGAATTTGTAAGTTTTAAATTATTGTACAATAGGGATTGGAGTTGAGGCAGAGCCCTGGAACGAGGGAATAAAACCAGGTTTTTCAAGCCGGATACTGGTCTAAAAATTCATGAATGAATTCAGCTACTTTATCTGTTCCGTAAAAAACACCAAAGTGCCCTTCGCAAAGGACGTCAGCCTTTAGGTCGAGTAAAGTCTTCATGGAGGCGCGCCAGGCCTTGAGGTCTGAACCAAACGAGGGATCAAACGGGCCGTGGATGTCCTGGCCGAAGAGGTAGCGTTTGCCGTCCCGATTAAGGTGAACCACCATGGACCCGGGGGTGTGCCCGGGCGTGTGCAGGCAGGTTAACTCGGTCTGCCCCAGGGCCAGACGATTTATCCGGCCTTCGAGTTTCACGGTCACTTCCACCGGCTTCAGGTCCAGCCCATAACTTTTCGCGACCGTTAAGACCGGATCGGCCGCTTCCAGGGCCTGGCAGTCTTCAGCGTGGGCCACAATGGACACACTATAATCCCTAACAAAATCGGCCAGGGCTCCAATGTGATCAATATGAGCGTGTGTGACAATGATCATGCGCAGGTGATCAGGGGCTTGACCGGCTAGCCGGATTTGATCTATGATCGCGGAGTAGCTCGGACCGGCCCCGGCGTCAATCAAGGCCAGTTCTTTCCCATCCTGAATCAAGTAAGCCAGGGCGTCCCGCGGATCGGTCAGATCAGGTCCGGCCACCATAAATATTCCAGGGCCGATTTGGGATGGGTGGGCCATACATACCTCTTATCTTAAAAACCGGGTTATTACAAGTTTTTAGGAAGACTCAAGATAAATTCCGGGGATTTTTAAACAGTCAACTGATCTGGAGTTGATATAAAATCTTTTTCTTCATTCAGGGAAATATTAAGTTATACTGATTATTATCAAGGAGAGACATTGTGTCCGTCCTGGGTATCATCCCGACATTAACCTTCCGGGACTTATTTGATATTCTTCTCCTGAGCCTGGTGGCTTACCAGCTCTTTGTCTGGTTCCGGGGGACAAAGGCCCTGCGAGTACTCATCGGCCTGGTGGTCCTGGGCCTGATTTATTCGCTGGCCAGATTTTGGGGCCTTTTCATGACTACCTGGGTTTTCCAGGTCCTTTGGCAGGTTTTAGTCATCCTGCTCTTAATTCTCTTTCAATCTGAAATCAGGCAGGTTCTGGAAAAGGTCAGCCCTTTACGTTACTTGAGATCGAGGCGCTATTTATCCGAGGCGAGTTCCATCCAGGACCTGGTTCAGGTAGCCTTCGAACTGGCCCGTGAAGAAACCGGGGCGATCATGGTGCTGGTCCGGGACGATAACCCCACGGAATTTATTCATTCGGGTCAGCCGGTCATGGGACTGCCAGGCCCAGCCCTGTTAAAAAGCATCTTCAATCCTCACTCGCCAGCTCACGACGGAGCGATCATTATTGCTGACGGCCGCCTGACAGAGATGGGTGCTATTCTTCCGTTGAGTGAGAGGGATAACCTGCCCGAGCAGCTTGGTACGCGGCATCGGGCCGCAATGGGGCTGTCTGAACGAACGGATGCCGTCTGTCTCGTGGTTTCAGAGGAGCGGGGTGAGGTCTCCACGGTGGTATCAGGAGAGTTTGTGACCTGGAGCGAACCCGAACCCTTGAAGGCGCGCCTCAATGACTGGCTCGGTTTAACCCCAACGCCCCGGCCCATGGTGAAAGGATTCCTCAGAGTTGCCTTTGTCGAGAATTGGGGAGTCAAGCTCGGCGCCTTTGCCTTGGTGGCCTTGGCCTGGCTGGCCCTGGCCGGTCAACAGGATTTCCACGTCACAGTGAACGCTCCGGTGAGGTATGTCAATATGACTTCCAATCTGGTCCTGGACAAGGAATCGGTTCAAGAGGTCAACGTGGAGCTCTCAGGCCCGCGTCATCAGGCGGCAACCCTGAAGGAAGGAGAGGTTCAGGTCCAGGTCAACCTGGGTATGCTGCCTGCCGGGGAACACTCGATTTACCTTTCGGTCAGAGACGTGGATCGCCCGCTGGGGCTGAGTATTCAGCGCGTCTGGCCGCAAAATATCAGAGTGGTGTTGAAACCTGAGGCGCGGGCCTTACCTTTAGCCAAAGAGGAGGACCGGCAAAGTTAGCCGGCCTAAAAAAAATGGTTAATAAAATTCATATCTTGCCTAAGTCGAGTACCATGATCGAGCGCCTTCATTTACTGTATGACTCGATCCAGAATGATGATCGGCTGCTTATCCTCATCCATGCCGACCCGGACGCCATCTCCAGTGCCTGCGCCCTGAAAAGGCTGCTGTGGAGGCGTGTGGCCTCGGTCACTATCGCCCATACCAACACCATCAAACGCGCCGACAACCTGGCTATGATCGAGCTGCTCAAGATTCCTCTTGTTCACCTGCGCCAGGTAAATTCGAATACCTTCACGCGTCGGGCCATGGTAGACTCCCAACCCCCTCACCATAAGAACTGGGCCGATTTGAAGTTTGACCTTATCGTTGATCACCACCCTCTGTGCGAGATAGATGCTTCGTTCGTTGATGTCCGGCCTGACTACGGAGCGACGGCAACCATCATGACCGAGTACCTGCGGGCAGCCAAAATCGTCCCAAGCCGAAATCTGTCCACCGCCCTGTTTTACGGCATCAAGACCGATACGCACAACTTCGCCAGTCAGGGCCAATTAGAGGACATGCGGGCCTTTCGTTTTCTTTTCCCCCATACCAACATCAACCTGATCAATAAGATTGAGAATTCGGAACTGACCCGGGCTGTGCTGAAGTACTTCCGTGAGGCATTGAACCGGTTTACAATATGGAAAGGGATGGCTTCAGTCTATCTGGGCCAGGTGGATAATGCAGATACACTGGTCTTGATGGCCGACTTTTTCGTGAGGGTCTATGAGATCAATCAGAGCCTTGTGGCCGGAATTGTCAAGGATCACCTGATTATTATCTTTCGCACGGCCGGTATCCGCAAGGACGCTGGCACACTTCTGACCAGGGCCTTTGGCCGCTTTGGCTCCGCTGGCGGGCACCGCACCATGGCCCGGGCGGAAATCCCGCTGACAAACCTTGACTCCAAGCTATTTGAGAAAGAGGGGGCTCTGGAACGCTTCATCCGCAAGCAGATCAAGAACCACTGGCGACCTGCCAAGTCCGAATCAGAATAGGGCTGCTGCTTAACTCACCTGGATCCCGGAATACTCGGTAGAAGGCAGCTTGACGATAAAGGACACTCCCTGCCTCTCCCGGTTGAATACGTCTATCTCCCCGTGATGCCGGCTCAGAATCTTGTGAACAATCGAGAGCCCCAGGCCGGCCCCGGTATCCTTGGTGGTGAAGAAGGGGTTGAAGATATTGGGCAGGACTTCGGACGGGATCCCTGGACCGGTATCAGCCACCTCGCAGGCCACTGAAGTCAGCTCGTAAAGCCGGGTCAGGTAGGTTCTTACGGTTAGGGTCCCACCATGCTCCATGGCCTGGCAAGCATTCAAGAACAGGTTGAAAAAAACGTGCTTGATCTGCCGCCTGTCCATGTATACTTGCGGAAGATTGGCATGAAAGTTCCTGTGGACCTCTATCTTTGCTTCAATCATATCTCGCTTCAGGAGATAGAGGGCTTCGTCAGCCACCTCATTTAAGTCGTTCCAGGTATAATGGACCTGACTGTCACGCGCAAAATCCAGTACATCGTGGAGGATCTTTTCCAGGCGGGCGACCTCATCAATGATCACCTTAATGTAAGGTTTGACGGGTGAATCTTCGTCAATAACCTTGAGGATGCGCCGTGTGAA
The DNA here is from genome assembly GCA_019308995.1 of Deltaproteobacteria bacterium. Taxonomy (NCBI): domain Bacteria; kingdom Pseudomonadati; phylum Myxococcota; class Myxococcia; species Deltaproteobacteria bacterium. The sequence continues at coordinate 21,333 of JAFDHD010000039.1, forward strand.
TCCCCCGATCGAGACCAGGGGATTACGAATCTCGTGCGCCATGCCCGCAGCCATCTCCCCTAAGGCGCCTAACTTTTCGACCTCCAGGAGCCGCTCGCGGGCCTGGCTTAGTTCCCGATTAACATTTTCGATGTATTCATAGAGCCTCGAATTTTCAATGGCCAGACCGGCCTGATTCGCCAGCATGGACAGGTTTTGCATGTCTTCTGATGTAATTGGTTCCTGACTGAAGGCCCGGTCTACAGCAAAGACCCCCACCACCTTGGCTTTGGCGAACATGGGCATTAAAGCGAAAGGCTGGCGGCCGAAACCGAACACCTTTGATATCTCCCATTTCTGGTCCACTTCCGTCACGATAGAGGCTTTTTTATTCAGAACGGTTTGAACCAGAATCCCGTCATCTTCATTCAGAGACAACTTGAGGTTGAGAAAATCTTCAAACTGGCTGGCCTCTTCAGGGGATAGAGGGTGCTTATGGCTCAAGACCGTGTCCAGATTTTCAAATTCCTCTTCCTTTTCTTTGACGGTTGCATGGGATATGGCCGCCCCGTTGAGATACTTTTCCTCTTCGTCTACAAGGAACAGCAGGGCGCGATCAAACCCGAGTCCCTGCTCGTGGGTCAGGGCGTTGGCGATGATATTCAGGAGTTCGTCCGTCTTGACCGTTATCATCATAGCGCCGCTAATGTCATAAAGAGAGCTCAGGCTGCGGACCAGGGCTTCATTGTGCTGACCGAGAGCATCAACGGTCTGGAAGGTCAGCGCGTTTTCCAGGGAACTGGAGATCATGGTTCCCATGGTGGTCATGAGTTCAAGGTCTTCCCGGTTGAATTCCTGTCGCTGGCCCGGGGCCGAAGCGGTTTTGTTGTAAAGGCACAAGGTGCCTTTATACTGGCCTTTGAAGCTTAAAGGCAGACAGAGGACGGACTTCTTTCCGCCTTCCTTTCTCATACCCTCACAATAGGGGTCCTTTGAGGCCGGGCCAAAGTAAGGTTCTTTTCGAGACACACACATACGAACCGCCTCTTCGATGGAGCCATTATCTTTATTCAACATGTGCCGGAACCGGCATCCGGTAGGGATGTTTCCGTATTCTGCAGCCACGCGCAACACGCCGGTACTTTCTTCTAGAACATTGAGGGCGCATCCTTCGGCCATGAGCACATTGGCGCTGATGGTGACCACATTATTTAATATCTCATCCAGTTCAATGGTCGCGCTGACCGCCTTGCCAACCTCATACAGGACCGATAACTCGGCAATACGTTTCTTGGCTTCGATATAAAGCCGTGAGTTACGGATGGTTCCGGCCATCTCTCGCGAGATGGTTTCAAGTAAAGCAAGCTGTCGCGGAAAATAGTGGCGCGGCTCAAAGTTGAGCAGGGCCAGGACCCCGTATAAATACTGGTCGTCCATGATCGGAAAGGTGACCAGGGTCTTATACTTCTGGAAAAAGGCCTGCAGCGGCCACTCCGAATTCCCGCGCTGCTCCGGCCCCAATAAAATTGATTTACGCATGAAGGCCGTTCGGCCGATAAAATTGTCTTTCAGATCAAAACGAAGCAGGTCCAGCTTCATCTGATCATTACTATCCGTGTTGCGCAGGACCAGGGCCATGCCTTCGCGGTCCAGCGTAAAAAGGCAGGCCCTGTCGGCAGTGAATTCCCTGACGATTAGCTTGAGAAGGTTGTTCAGGCGGCGCTCGATATCCACCGTCGAATTGGAGATACGGATCACTTTATCGAGCACTGAATAACTATCTGTTCTAGCCGGCATTAATTACCTCTGATCTTTGCCTGTGCCCGTTGGTACAGCTTCTCATATTCCGCCGCTACCTTGGTCCAGGAGTAATCGTAACTCATGCCTCGAAGCATTAATTTTTCCCAGGCCTGCCTGTCTCTGAACATGTGTACCGCTCTGGCCATAGCCTGGAGCAAGTCCTTTAGGGTGTAGTCTGAGAATTTAAAGCCGTTCCCATTGTCTGGGTCCTGGTAGCAGTCAATGATTGTATCATCCAGCCCACCGGTAGAACGGACCACAGGAACTGTGCCATACTTCAGGCTATAAAGCTGCTCCAGCCCGCACGGCTCGTAGCGCGAAGGCATGAGGAAAATGTCCGCCCCGGCCATGATCTTATGAGCCAGTGATTTTTCATGCATGAGTATGATGGCCACTCGATCCGGATAAGCCGCGGCCATATCCTTGAGTAAAACATGATATTTATCTTCCCCGGTGCCAAGGATGACCAGCTTCAGGCCGAGGGCGATAAAACGATCCATGGCCGCAATGATGAGATCAAGACCCTTACGTTCAACCAGTCGAGAGATAACCCCCACTATCGGGTCCTCGTCCACCACGAGACCAAACGCCTGGGCCAGGTCTTCCCGGCATTGAGCCTTTGGGGTTAGATTTTGAGGAGAGAAGTTAGCCGCAAGATTTTGATCCACCGCTGGATCCCAGACCTGGTAATCCACCCCATTGAGCACGGCAAAGGTGTCGTGTTGCCTGGCCTTAAGAATTTCCTCCAGGCCAAAGCCATATTCCGGAGTCAAGACCTCCCGGGCGTATTTATGGCTGACAGTACTGATCAGATCAGCAAAGATCAAACCGGCTTTGGCCAGGTTGAACTTGCCTTCAAACTCAATGTACTCCGGCGTAAAGAACTCCCAGCCCAGACCGGTGATCGGGAAATCATAATGCATGAAGACGCCTTGGGAGCCTAGATTGTGAAAAGTGAATAAAGTAGCAGTGTTGGCCAGATTTTTCAAATTCTGATACAGGGTCTTGACATAAACCGGGATCAGACCTGTCTGCCATTCATGGCAATGAATAACTTCCGGTTTAAGCCCGGAGAGACGAATAAATTCCAGCACCGCCCGGGAGAAAAAGATGTACCGCTCGGCATTATCCTCATAATCTCCAAACTCATTTCCATACAGCCCATCTCGGTCATAGAATTCGTCGCAGCCCACAAAGAAGACATCAATATCGCCTTCCATCTTTGTAGAGAAGAACTCCGCGGTCTTCTCCTGCCTCGAAAGCGGTATGATAACCTCTTCTGAGATGCGGGTTAAAGGATATCCGGCCGCTGTGGTATAACGGTGCTTGGGCGTGATGATTCGAAGGCGGTGGTTCCTTTCAGCCAGGGCCCGGGCAAGATAATGTGAAATATCCCCGAGGCCGCCGGCCCGGGCAAAGGGAATGATTTCCGGCGTAACTAAAAGGATATCCATGACTTGCTCCGGGTAACCCCTCTGCCTCCCTCGGCTGTCACCAGCACAAAACCCTGTCGTTTTCGAAGATAAGAACAATCAGTTGATCGTAGTCTACTGGTTTTTGGTATAGATAGAACTTCGTGACCTCGTTCTGTCCATGCCAGGCGTCAGCCAGGGTCTTAATCTTTTCGTCCGGTTCTGTTTTAAAAATATGCAATATTTTCATCAATTATGCCATTAAAAAGTGATTAACACATCGTATTTTCGAATCTCCGGGGCCATATCCTTGAGCGACATGAAATTAATAAACCTGAACCGGTTCACATTGTCTTGGACATTGGAGAAGACCTTGCCTTCCAGATCAAAGATCATCTCCAGTTGGTCCAGAAAAGCCTCTTGACGTTCTCCCATCACAATGGGTGCGTCAACAATAAAAAGGGCCACGTACAGGTTCTCAATTCCCAGTCCAATGCAGCTGCGGGTACATTCCCATCCGAATTAACCAGAATACCTAATACTTCAGCCATATTGTTGCTTTATTAAAGAAGTATTAATTGCCGTCTCTTTCATCAAATACCCCGCTCTGGTACCCGGCCAGATCCAGGGTCACAAACTTGAATCCCAGGGCCTTGCAACCTTCCACCAGGGTCTGGCGAAGCTTATCGTCCTGGAAAAAATTAATTAGCTTAGGAGGAATTTCCAGGCGCAGGATATCCCCGTGATGCCGAGCTCGACCTCCAAAAAAACCATGAGCGGCCATCAGCTTTTCAGCCTCAAAGACCTGCTTGAGCGATTCTGGAGTCAGAATTGTGTTATAAGGAAAACGCGTCGCCAGGCAAGGCAGGGCAGGACGATCCCAGTTGTTTAAACCCAGGGCCCGCGCCAGGGTCCGCACATCGGCCTTTTTTAATCCGGCTTCCTTGAGGGGGCTTTTAAGTCCGGTTTCGATTACAGCACGGGCTCCAGGACGGTAAGACAGGCTATCATCGGCATTACCGCCTTCCAGGACAGATTCAAGGTCGTGCTCTTCAGCCTTTACCTTCAGCAGGCGGGCCAGGGCTTTTTTACAGTGATAACACCGCTCAGGGGAATTGGTCCTTATTTCATCCAGAAAGAGAGGCTCAAACTCAAAAATCAGGTGCTCAACCCCCAGGTTCCGGGCAATCTTCTGCGCGGCCTCAACCTCACCAGGGGGGCTTAAAACCGATCTCACTGTGACAGCCACGGCTCGATTCGGCAGGACGTTAGACGCGACCTTAAGAAGAAGACTGCTGTCCACACCCCCGGAAAAGGCCACTAGGGCTGATCCGAATCCTTTCAAAGTGTTTTTCAGGATTTCTAATTTTTTCTTTAACTGATCGTCCATTGCAGAAATCTGTATGAACTTGGTTTTGAAGAAGATTTTCCCCACAAATATTAAGAAAAATAATACCTGCTCCCTGAAGCCTGGTCAAGGCCTCTTTATGCTGTAACACGAAGCATGGTGAACAGATAAGAGCTTGTTTTCAGAATTCTAATTAATAAATGGAAATTAAAGGCCACGAAGACTGCTCACTGCTTTCTTTTTATAGGGATTGGCAAAATAACTTTTCGATTAAACCTTTTTCGGGGGAAACCAAAGGAAAGATTGCTTCACAGAGCCTGTCCAGAGCGAAAGCAAAGGGCTCGCAATGACATCCTATTGATATTATTATAAAATGTCATTGCGAGGAACGAAGTGACAAAGCAATCTCAAACCTTTTCAATCGGAACGTGTTCTTGCTATTTGCTCTGCTTACAACGGCTTGACCGGAAGGCAGATATCAAAGATAAATTTATTTTCCGGATTGTCCTTGGGGTC
>JAFDHD010000040.1 GCA_019308995.1 Deltaproteobacteria bacterium
TTTTAAGACGTTATAACTTATTCTACACTATCCGAAGAACTAATGGCCAGCATAAAATGCGCTTTTTTTACTTTTAAACCAAATACTTAGAAAACCGGACAGGCACTAATTAATGTGCGCCTGACTGCGGAAATCCGCGCCAATCACGCTCCCTAAAGCGCAATACTCCATTATTACAGGATTCGCTAAAAAATTTAAAAATACATATCACATCTATAAATCTTAAACAACTTGTGTTTAGAAAGATATGGATGGCGACCCGAACCCCGGGAGTCATTGTCTCTAAATCTATGATAATTTCTCTAAGATATACAGCTTAAGAGCGTAGAGCTTTAGCCGCGCTTCCTTAGTTTGGTTGAATTTCTGGCCGTGGAGAGTTCGCGAAGTTCCTGTGCCTCTGATGGGACGCCCATAGAGTTCCGGGCCTGACGGATCAGGTCCGCGCATTCACTTGCGTCCCCTTTTTTCACCATCTGCTTTAAGGCGCTGACTCGCGCTTCCCATGCTTCCACTGCTTCCAGGACCTTGGGGTTGAGCATCATGATTGGAGCGATCAGGTCGGCGTCCTGGCGAAGCGTTCTGATGATTTGAGGTTTGAGGTGTCTGAAAGAGGTTGTCGAAAAGGTGTCCAGGTCCTGGGGGTCCAGCTGGCTGTCCTGAATGGCCAGGGCCAGGGCCAGGGTGCTCAGGTGAGTCAGGCCCTGAACCACGGCCATGAGCCGGTCGTGATGATCCGGAGTGATGACCTTGATAATGGCGCCCATGTCCTGCAATAGCCTGGTGAGCCAGCGGAGCCACTTTTCCCCCCGGCCCGGACAGAGAACGACATGCCGCCCTTTTATCGAATCCTCTCTCGGGCCGAACAAAGGGTGCGCCCCAACGACCTCAGACCGGCTGTGCCGGAGCATGGCCTCAACCGGTCCGGTCTTGTTTGAGGTCAGGTCCATAAGGAGACTGTCTTCAGGCATGTAAGGACCGACTTCGGCAATCACCTCTTCACTTACGATGATGGGAACACTCACGATCACGACTTCACACCGCTCGCACAGGTCGCGGGCGGATAGGGGCGTGTCCTTGTCAGCCACGAGCACGGTCAGCCCGGTTTCTTCGAACTGATTTTTGAACCAGGTCCCCATGCGCCCCTGGCCGCCGATGATGCCCAGAGTAACGTCCCTCATGAACGCACCGCCTTCTGCCGCAGCAGGTGGTCGGCCAGGACCAGTCTGATCATGGCCCGGCATACCGGCACGATGCGCGGGATAGCCGAAACATCGTGTCGGCCTTGGATGGAGATGGTCGCCGGTCTAAAGTCCATATCTACTGTCTGCTGCTCCTTGGCAATAGAGGGGATAGGTTTGACCGCCGCCCGGACCACGATCTCGTCTCCGTTCGAGATGCCGCCCAGGATCCCGCCAGCTCGGTTAGCGGCAAAACCGTCTGGAGTGATGGGGTCGTTATTTTCCGAACCCAAGAGCCGGGCCGCTTCAATCCCGGCCCCGACCTCCACGGCCTTGACCGCGCCGATGGACATAAGGCCTTTGGCCAGGTCGGCGTCGAGCTTATCGAAGACCGGTTCGCCCAGACCGGCCGGGCAGTTTTGGACGCGCGCCTCCACCATTCCGCCGACCGAATCTCCGGCCTCTCGCGCCTGGGCCAGTCTGGCGCGCATCTCAGGCAGGACGTCCGGGTCAGGGGAGCGAATCTCGTTTTTATCCGCCTCTGTCAGGTCGAGGCGCCGGGCGCGTACCCCGCCCAGTTCCAGGGTATAGGCGATGACCTGGATTCCATGCCGGTCCAGCAGGGCTTGAGCCACGACACCGCCGGCTACCCGTGCTAACGTCTCTCGGGCCGAACTGCGACCGCCGCCCCGGTGGTCTCTGATCCCGTATTTCTGAAAGTAGGTAATGTCCGCGTGCCCCGGCCGGAACAGCCGTCGGATAGTCTCGTAGGCCTTGCTTTTAGCGTCACGGTTGTAAACGATCATGGCGATGGGCGCGCCGGTGGTGAGGCCGTCCATGATTCCGGAAAGTACCTGCACCTGATCAGGCTCCTGGCGCGGGCTGGAAAAAGACGCCTGTCCGGGTTTGCGTTTATCAAGCTCTTCCTGGATCATAGGTTCGTTCAGGGTCAGGCCGGGAGGGCAGCCGTCCACCAGCACTCCCATGGCCGGCCCATGTGATTCACCAAAGGTGGTCAGCCGAAAGGCCTGTCCGAAGGTATTACCTGCCATAAACTTACCTCGCCTTAAGTTTTGACTCCACACCCGGGCTCGGGCAGCAGCCTCAAAATTCTCTCCGCGATTTGGGCTGGAGAAAGACCTGAAGTGTCAATATTTATATGGGCCGCCCGGCGGTAGGCCGCCAGCCTCTTTTCAAGCACCTGAGGCACCTCCTTTATTGTGTCCGCGCCGGTAAGAGACGGCCGGTTATCATCGGCTGCCAGGCGGGCCTGAATCGTTTCCGCGTCGGCCTGGAGCCAGATAAGACATCCGGTGGCCCGCAGCCTGGCCACGTTTTCCGGCTCAAGGACCACCCCGCCGCCGGTGGCAATGACGTGATGATCCAGGGAACAAACCCGCGCCACCGCCATTTTTTCCAGATGGCGGAAATGATCCCAGCCTCCAGCGGCCACGATCTCAGGGATCGTCTGCCTTGCTTCCTGCTGAATCAAATCATCCGTGTCTAGAAGGGGCCAGTGGAGCTGTTTTGAGAGCAGCGCACCCACCGATGATTTGCCAGTGGCCCGGTATCCGATGAGGACCAGATTCATGAGCTCAGCCTGGCAAAGAGTCCCCAAAAATCGGGAAACGACTTCACCACGCAGTCCGGATCAAGGATTTTTATTTCCGGCCTGACCAGCCGGGCCACGGCAAAGCTCATGGCCAGACGGTGATCGTGATGCGGGTCAACGATCCCTCTGTTGATACTCCCGCCTTTGATTTTAAGTCCATCATCTTTAACCTCAACGCAAACACCAAGCTTTTGCAGCTCAGCCCCAAGATCAACCAGGCGATCGCTTTCTTTGTAATGCAGATGCGCCACGTTCCGGATGGAAGTCTGCCCCTTGGCCAACGCAGCCAGGATAGCCAGGGTGGGCACCTGGTCAGGCATGGCGTTCATATCCACCTCAATGCCTGATAGAGCGCCGCCCCTGACCGCCACCCATTTCCGGCCCAACATTACCTCGCAGCCCATGAGGGTCAGGACATCCAGGAAACGGAAGTCAGGCTGAAGCGAAAAAGGCTTGATGTGATGCGTGATGACGTAACTTCCGGTTGCTGCCGCTGCGGCCCAAAAATAGGCGGCCGAGGAGCAGTCCCCTTCAATGGTCACGTCCTGTGCCTGATAGCGCTGGCCAGCCTGGATCCGAAACCAGCGCCGGTCCTGACGTTCGACTTTCACGCCAAAGGCCTCCATCATTGCCAGGGTCAGTTCGACGTAAGGCCAGGAAGCAACCTGATCGGTTACCTCAATAATGACGTCCTCCTGAGCATAAGGGCTCGAGAGAAGGAGGGAGGAGAGGTACTGGCTGCTTTTTGCGGCCGAGATCCTGGTTTTTCCCCCTTTGAGTCCGCCGCCCAGAATTTTCACCGGCGGGCATCCAGTGCCTCTGAGTGCGGTGGCCTTGGCTCCCAGGTCGGAAAGAGCCGTCAGAAGCGGCTCGATCGGCCTGGTCTGCATGCGCTCGTTGCCCGTAAGTATCCAGGTCCCCGGGCTCAAGGCGGTCACTGAGGCGAGCAGGCGCATGGAGGTGCCGGAGTTTTTGAGGTTGATTTCAGGGCCGCTCTCAGCGAGTCGGCCGCCGGTCCCTGTTACCACCAGGTCCCCGTTCTCCGGGTTGATTTCAGCTCCCAGCCGCCTGAGCGCCTCGATGGTCAACCTGGTGTCTTCGCAGAGCAGGGGCTGGCTAATCCGGCTTTTGCCTTCGGCCAAGGCCGCGATGATAAGCGCCCGGTGCGTCAGGCTTTTGGACCCGGGTATCTCGATCTCTGCCAGAGCCTGGCTTGAATCATTGATTATTTCCATCTTCCTTCTCCAAAACGTTTTCGGCTGCGGCTCGCATGACCTCGAGCGGGGCGGCGTAACCGGTCCAGGCCTCGAACTGCACGGCCGCCTGATGCAGCAGCATGGACAGGCCATTCACGGTTCGACATCCCATGTTTCGAGCTTCCCGCAGCAGTCGGGTCTCAAGCGGGGAGTAGACCAGGTCCATGACAACCATTTCAGGCGCGAGCAGATCAGCTGAAAACGGAGTCTTATCCTGCCACGGGTCCATACCCAGGGGGGTGGCGTTTATTAGAATATCGGGTGATAGTGATTTCAGCTGCCTAGGTGGACAGAATTTCGTTCCGAATTCCCGGGCCAGCCCCTGGCCTCTCTCCTCGGTGCGATTGGTGACCGTGACTTTGGCCCTGGCTTTGACCAGGCCATAAACAGCCGCACGGGCCGCACCCCCGGCGCCGGCCACCAGGACGCTCCGGCCGTCCAGGGAGATTTGCTCCTCAAGAGCCCTGAGTAAACCGCACCAGTCCGTATTGGCCCCTGTATATTTACTATTCTGACAAATGATGGTGTTTACCGCGCCCAGGGTCTTGGCCGAGGCCTCGATCTCATCCAGAAGACCCATGGCCGCGATTTTGTGCGGCCGGGTTACACTCAGTCCGTGAAAATTGAAACGCCGGACGCATTCAAGGGCCGCTCCCGCATCCTCCACGTCCACTGGCACATAAAAGCTGTTCAGCCCCAGGTGTTTAAAGGCCGCATTATGGATGACCGGGCTTAAGGAGTGGCCCACCGGTGCGCCCAGGACGCCGTATAATTTCGTCTGTTGATCAATCCGGTGCAGATCCTCAGGATCATTAAAAATGCGCCTCATTTCTGCTCCGGTCATCTGGCCTGGTGCGGCTTCTTTGCCTTTTTCGACCGAGCAGTATGAGATGACGCTGCCCCAGAGCGGTGTCAGGACGCGGCTTAAACGGCCCAGGGACCCAATGCCGAAGGCAGCCAGCGGCTGACTCATCTCGCCGGCCCTTATGAGGAGGTCTTTAAGACGAAGTATCTCCTCCGGGGTTTGAACTCTGGTGACCACCTTGGCCACGTCTGCCTCGAGGCGGTGCATGCGCTCTAATAATTCTGCCAGGGTCTCAGGGTCTGGGGTGCGGTCAAAGTCATGAAGGGAAATGATCAGCCGCGTCTTACCTTTTTTCTTGGCGAACTCTTTCAAGGCAGTTTCACCTGTCGTCAGTTCCAGGTCAATCATGGCCGGTTCAAAGGCCATGGCCTGCTCAAGCAGGGCCAGCCGCTCATCCTCCGCGCCTTCGAACCGTCCGCCCTGAGACCTCGGCCGGTTTGTCACCAGGCAGGGCCGGGGCGGCTTGGCCAGAAGCGCCTTCAAGTCAGGCCTGTCCATATAATCCAGCCTTATTTCCAGCAGGTCGGCCCACCAGGCAGCTCTATTCATGGCCGCAAGGGTCTTTGCGACCGTATCTTCAGCAATGGAGGCGCAGATCTTCATTAATCCACCCTCGGATAAGAACCAAGGATCTTCAGCCACTGACACCATTTCCGGGCCGTTTCCAGGGTGCGACGGATGGGTTCATCGTCCATATGACCTTCGACGTCAATGAAAAACACGTACTTAAAGGCCTCGCCTTTCATGGGCCGGGATTCAATCTTGGTTAAATTAAGGTCGCTCAAGGCAAAGGGCTCCAGGAGGTGGAAGAGAGCCCCGGGCTTGTCCTCAACCGCAAGGATGATAGATGTCTTGTCACGACCGGTTCTCGAGCCTGAGTAGTGAGAAAGCACCAGGAACCTCGTTACGTTCTGCTCCGCGTCCTCGAGACTGCGAACGATGATATGCAGGTGATTCATATCAGCCGCAATGGCGCTGGCCACGGCCGCGGAATCTTTTTCCCCAGCGACCTGACGGGCCGCTGCTGCGGAACTACTGGCTTCCAGCAGGGGAACGCCGGGCAGATTTGTGGCGAGCCAGCGGGCGCACTGTGAAAGGACCTGGGGATGGGAATAAACCCGCTTGATCTTCTTAAGGTCCTTGGTTTGTCCAATCAGGTTATGGCTGATTCGAAGGCGGATTTCCTGGCACACATTCAGGTCGTACTCCAGGAACAGGTCCAGGGTTTCGCCTACCCCGCCCTGGCTGGAATTTTCCACCGGAACCACGCCGTAGGTGAAGCGGCCTCGATCCACCCCCTGGAAAACCTCCCCAAGGCTGTCCTGGGAATAGAGACTGGCTGAGTGACCGAACTGATTTAAGGCCGCCTCATGGCTAAAGGTCGCCTCCGGTCCCAGGTAGCCCACCGAAATCGGAGCCTGGGCCGCCAGGGAAGCCGATATGATTTCGCGGTATATGTGTTCCAGGGCCTCTGGAGAAAGGGTCCCGGTATTGAGGGCCTTGAGTCGGGCCAGGACCTCATTTTCTCGCCCCGGATCGAAAAGACTGCGCCCTTCTGCATTTTTGTGCTGTCCGATCTCTTTTGACAGGCTCTGGCGTTGATTGAGCAGGTCCAGGATGTTCTCATCAAGCTTGTCTATTCTCTGGCGTAATTCGTGCAAGTCCTTGTCTCCCATGGCTAGTGCTCCAAGATGGTCTCCTCAACTTTATGCCCGAAATGACGGCCTCCTTCCTCCAGGGCGACCAGGATTTCCCGTCCCGGCTCGAGGTTAACCACGGAGATAGGCGCGCCTTCGGGTGTGGTCAGACGGATCGTCTCTGCGTTTTGAAGAATCGTGGTCAGGGTCCGCCCCTGGGCTTCCGCGGTCACCAGAAGCAAAGGCCGCTTTTCAATCTTAACACGGCCGATAACCGCGATTTCCGCCTGACCGCGGCTGTTGACGGCCAGGACTTCATCTCCGGCTTCAAGCTCGGACAGGTAGCGGGTTCGACCGCCTGGCACAAGCACATAGGCGTGAACCGCACCGGCGTTCACCCTGAAGGGCCTCTGACTGACATAAGGGTTGTCAACGTTTTCGGCATGCACCAGAAAGAGAGCCTGGCTGGAGTTGCCGACAAGCAGGCCCTGACCCAGTGCCAGGAGGCTGCAGGTGTCGGCACAGACACGGTCACCCATGCCGAGCGGCTGGACCGAGCGCACCACGGCCGTGATCAGTTCGATCTCCGATCCGGTCAGGCCCTTGACCTCCCTGATAATGCGGGCCGTTTCTTCGAAATCGTCAGTGGCTACAACGACGCCGTCCACGCCGCGCTCCAGAACGCCTAAAAAAAGCCGGGCCTGATCCAGGTCCTGGACCTCGGCCATGATGTTTCTGCGTCTGGCCAGGATATTTTCCAGGGGAATGATGGACCAGTCAGAGGCTCGGATGATGACCGGCTTTCCCGGGTCCATCTCAATGACTTTATCCTGATCTTCCGGCGTGCGGATGTCCACCTCGAAAACATCCTGCCCCAGTTTCAGGTCCCCATCCTCGGCTATGGTTTTGAGCACCCCGAGCTGCTTGACTTCAGCGGACTTTCCGGGCGGGATGACCACGCCGTCCGCTCCTGATTCCAGGGCGTTGATAACCGCTTCCTTGTCCCAGGGCCAGACTCGAACCCAGATCTCTTTCACCTCATCCTCCTTGTGTCACGCGATTTTGACCTGACTGTCGGCCAGCATCTTCAAGGCTTCCTCCACGCCGGTTCCCTCGTGAACCATCAAAGCCATGGTTCTGACCATGGTCGAGGGTGAAGGATGCTGAAACACGTTGCGTCCGATGGACAGGCCGCACGCTCCGGCCGACATGGCCCCATGAACCATCTCCAAGACGTCGCGTTCCGAGTCCATCCTCGGCCCCCCGGCGATGACCACCGGCACACCGCAGCCCTCAACCACCTTGGCAAACGTCTCGGGATCGCCGGTGTAAGACACCTTCACCAGGTCGGCCCCCAGTTCGGCCCCGATCCGGGCGGCATGTTTGATGGCTTCAGGATCGTACTCATCCTTGATCCGTTCGCCCCGGGGATAGATCATGGCCAGAAGCGGCATGCCCCACTCATTGGAGATCCGGGCGACGTTACTCAGATCGTTCAGCATCTCCTTCTCAGCGTCGTTGCCCAGATTTATATGCACCGAGACGGCGTCGGCGCCCAGCTTGATCGCCTCCTCGACGGTGCAGACCAGGGTCTTAGCGTAAGGCTCCGGAGAGAGCACAGTGCTTCCGGATAGATGAACGATGAGTCCCAGGTCCTTTCCGCCGCTGCGGTGGCCGCTTCTAACCAGACCTTTGTGCATGACCACGGCATTGGCGCCGCCGACAGCGGCCTCGTTAATGGCCTGCCTCATGTCGGTCAAGCCCGAAACAGGCCCCATACTGACACCGTGATCCATGGGCACGATGACCGTCTTGCGCGTGGCGCGGTTCATGATGCGTTCCATTCTAATGTCTTTGCCAATCATGTTTTGCCTCCGTTTATTAATCTCGTTTAATCAGTCTTAAAATAAAAAACCTCTAGATGTTTTAAACCATCAAAAAAAAGCCGTGAACTTTGTCTGCCCACGGCCGGTAAGATACATTAGATATGTTATGACGCTAGACCCCGGGACAGACCTCCGTACCGAAAAAATAATACATAAAATAATAAATTCGCATTCGCCAAGAAGTTAGCATCGTTTTCCTCCAGGGCCCAGCCCTGTACTGTAAAAGTTTATACACGTACTTGGCCTTAATGTCAATAAAAATTTATTAATTTGTTTCAGTTATGTTAAAGTCGCAGGGCAGCCTAAATAGTTCGTTGTACTGCATGCTGGGCCATGAGAAGGAGCCTCATGTCCCAGGGGTTCGGCAAGTGTTGAAAATGCCTGCGAGCGCATTCCCCGCAGCTTGCTGCGGGGCTAGCGAGCGAAATTAAAATGGTCTAACTTTCCTTACATTTGGAAGATTCCCTGCTGCTTGCAGCAGGGAGCTTCAAAAGATTTTTCGTTTCTCCGGAGGCGCGCTCTTAAGCCCAAGGCATAAAATTCTTGACTCCATATCAGGAGCTTTATATACCAATTTCGATTGGATAATCAGACATGAGCGCGGCTTATCTCTTATATAACATGGCCGTTTCGGTTGGCGCCCCTCCTCTTTTAGCCATGGCTGTGGCCAGCAATCGGATGCGGGGTCACTGGCGGGAGCGGCTGGGGTTTGTGCCTCGTCTTCGGGGCGGCGGCCGCGCCAGGGTCTGGGTTCATGCCGTCAGCTTCGGCGAGGTCCAGGTTGCGGCGGCTCTTATCTTCGCGCTCAAGAAGCAGGCGCCCGATTTAACCGTCTGTCTTTCAACCAGCACCAACGCCGGCCGGGTCGCGGTCTGGGAGTTCCTCAAACCTGACATTCCAGTGCTGACCTTTCCCCTGGATATCTATGGCAGTCCTAACCGGGCCCTGAAAAGACTCAGGCCTGACCTGCTCATTTTGATCGAGACCGAGATCTGGCCCAATCTGCTCAAAACGGCTCGATCCATGGGAGTACGGACCATGCTGGCCAATGGCCGCATCACGGTCCGCGCCGCAGCCAGGTACCGCCGCTTTGGTTTTTTATTTCGGGAGGTCCTGGGCTTTCTGGATTGTATGGCCATGATCCAGGCTGAACACCGGGATCGAATTATTTCCTTGGGGGCCGACCCTTCAAAGGTCGTGGTCACAGGCAGCGCCAAGTATGATCAGCTCATCAGCCGGGCTGACCCCTTAAGCCTAAGGGCGCTTCGAGAAGAGCTGGGATTAAGCACTGATCAGCCCGTTCTGGTGGCCGGCTCGACCCGCACCGGAGAGGAGGCCATGGTTCTCGATGTCTTTGAGCGGCTGCGCCAGGATTTCCCGAGGCTGCATCTGATTCTGGCCCCGCGTCACGTGGACCGGGCCGGTGAGATCGAGGCCTTGATTCGAGACCATAACCAGAGTTTCAGGAGATGGTCCGACCAAAAGGTCTCGCTGAACCCGCCTGCCGATGTGACCCTGGTGGACGTGATGGGCGAACTATTTACCCTGTATGGCCTGGCGGACGTGGCGTTTTGCGGAGGCAGCCTGGTTCCGCTGGGCGGCCATAATCCTCTCGAAGTGGCGACCTGGGCCCGGCCGGTTCTCTATGGCCCCTTTATGGATAATTTTCTTGACGCCAAGGAGATGCTGGAAGCGGTCGGGGCGGGACAGACAGCCTCGACGCCGGATGAGCTGTTTCATAAGATCAAGGAGCTGCTCTCTGATCCTGAGCAGGCGCGAAGCCGGGGCCGGGCCGGTCGAGAGGCCCTGAAGGCCCGTCCCAGTTCAGCCGACCGCATGGCCAAGCTGGCCGTTGATCTTCTGCCTCTGGAAAAAAACAAAATAGTCCCCTATACTTAAATAGAGACTTTGGGGCTTCAAATGAGAGGCTTTTAAAGAAGAGTCGCCTTCCGGACAGCAGGGAAGTCATGGCCCCTGCACCCCACATAAGGGAAAGTCATTGTGCCAGAATATAAGTGCAGCGTCTGATGTTTTAGTGCGCTTTTCAGGGCCGCAAAATGCGGCTTACTGATCAGGAAATAAAGAGATTTAAATTAGCCTCTGCCGCTGAGCTTACGCCTGGAAAAAGGAGACCAATTGGAAGGAATTAAAGCCATATTAGCCCTGGAGGATGGGAAGACTTTTCAGGGATATTCCTTTACCGGCCCTGGTGAAGCCTCAGGGGAGATTGTTTTTAATACTGCCATGTCTGGATATCAGGAGGTTCTGACTGACCCTTCCTATGCCGGTCAGATCGTGGCTATGACCTATCCTCACATCGGGAATTACGGGATCAATGATCAGGATATAGAGTCCGAACGCATCAGGGTTGAGGGATTTGTGGTGCGCCAGTACCACTCCATACCGAGCAACTGGCGGTCCAAGGAGTCTCTGGCCGAGTATCTCTCTTCGGCTAATGTCCTCGGCCTGACCGGTATTGATACCCGCGCCTTGACCAGACACATCCGGAGGCAGGGCGCCATGAGAGCGTATATCTCCACCAACGATCTGGACCCCGAATCATTAACCAGGAAGGCTCAAGCCGTGCCGTCAATGGTCGGCCGCGATCTGGTCAAGGAGGTGACCTGCAGGCAGCCGTATGTCTGGATGGCCGATGACGAGGGAGGTCGGCCTGTGACCGACCCCGAGGCCATCGAAAGCTGGGCGCGGGCCGCAGGCCGGTTCAAGGTGGCAGCTTTAGATTACGGGATTAAATATAATATTCTTCGCTCCCTGTCTAGGGTCGGGGCTGAAGTGCTGGTGCTGCCAGGGGATACTTCTTCAGATGAGATTCTGGCTTATGAGCCTGACGGCGTTTTTCTGTCCAATGGTCCGGGTGATCCGGCTGCCGTAACTTATGCTTATGAAAATATCCGCGCCCTCTTGGGCCGTGGTCCCATCTTTGGTATCTGCCTCGGCCACCAGTTGCTGGGGCTGGCCCTGGGCGGACGAACCTTTAAACTCAAGTTCGGCCACCGCGGCGTGAACCAGCCGGTCAAGGACTTAGAGACCGGTCGCATCGAGATCACCAGTCAGAACCACGGATTCTGCGTGGATATGGACAGCCTGGCCGATCAGGACGTCCGCCTGACTCATATCAATCTGAATGACAACACCCTGGAAGGTCTGGCCAATGAAAGGCGCGGCTTCTTTTCAGTGCAGTATCATCCCGAGGCCTGCCCCGGGCCTCACGATGCGGCTTACCTTTTCAAACGGTTCATCAAATTAATGCGGGCCGGATAGACATCAGATGCCCAAACGAACGGACATAAAAAAGATTCTCCTCATAGGTTCAGGCCCGATCGTCATCGGGCAGGCGTGTGAGTTTGACTACTCAGGCACCCAGGCCTGCAAGGCGCTCAAGGACGAAGGCTATGAGGTCGTGCTCATCAACTCCAACCCGGCCACCATCATGACCGATCCCGAGATGGCGGATCGAACCTATATCGAACCAATTACACCCGAAGCGGTAATCAAGATCATCGAACGCGAACGTCCGGACGCCATGCTGCCGACTCTTGGGGGTCAGACCGGTTTGAACACCGCGTATGCGGTCGCCGAGCAGGGGGTGCTGGAGCGTTTCGGTGTAGAAATGATCGGCGCCAGGCTAGAGGTCATTAAGAAGGCCGAAGACCGGGAGCTTTTTCGGGCGGCCATGCAAAAGATCGGGCTTCGCGTCCCGGAAAGCGGGATCGCCCGTTCTATTGCAGATTGTCAGCGTATAGCCGGGGAGATCGGGTATCCGCTTATCATTCGGCCCAGCTTTACGCTCGGCGGAGCCGGCGGCGGGGTGGTATACAACCGTGAGGATCTGGAGCGGATGGCCGCCTACGGTATGGACCTGAGCATGATTCACGAGATCATGCTTGAAGAGAGCATCATTGGGTGGAAGGAATTCGAGCTGGAGGTCATGCGAGACCGGAAGGACAACGTCGTCATCGTCTGTTCCATTGAAAATATGGATCCCATGGGAGTGCACACCGGCGACTCCATTACCGTGGCCCCGATTCAGACGCTGACGGACCGGGAGTACCAGGTTATGCGGGATGCGGCTATCGCCATCATCAGGGAGATCGGCGTGGATACCGGAGGTTCTAACATCCAGTTCGCCATGCATCCGGAAACCGGGGAAATGGTGGTTATCGAGATGAACCCCCGTGTTTCGCGGAGTTCGGCCCTGGCCTCCAAGGCCACTGGCTACCCCATTGCCAAGCTGGCCGCCAAGCTGGCTGTGGGCTACACCCTGGATGAGGTTCCGAACGACATCACCCGTGAAACACAGGCCTCTTTTGAACCGACCATTGATTACTGCGTGGTCAAACTCCCGCGCTGGACCTTTGAAAAATTCCCTAATACAGAGGACATCCTGACGACATCCATGAAATCGGTCGGTGAGACCATGGCCGTGGGCCGGACCTTTTCCGAGGCCCTCCAGAAGGGCCTGCGATCACTTGAGATTGGTCGCTACGGTCTCTATGGCGACGGCCGAGACCCGCTGGACGATGATTCGAGCTTGACCGAAGCCGAGACAATCCGCGCCCGGCTCAGGACTCCCAACTCCAAACGTATTTTTTACCTAGCGGCCGCTTTTCAAAAAAACATGGAGCTAGAGGAGGTTCATGACCTGACCGGTATTGATCCCTGGTTTCTGCACCATATCAAGGAGCTGGTCCTGGAGGAGCCGAACGTCCGAAAGATAGGCGCCCTGATGGCAAAAAAATCTACCCCCGACCAGCAGGATGAACTGGTTGAGGAGCTTTACCAGGCCAAAAGAAACGGCTTTTCTGATCTTCAACTAGCTCACCTTTGGGGCCAGGAGGAGGACTCTGTCCGTCAGAAACGTTTGTCCCTGGGTGTTAAGCACTGTTATAAGGCTGTGGACACCTGCGCCGCTGAGTTCGAGGCTTACACTCCTTATTACTACTCCACTTACGAGGATGAAGACGAGGTCAAGGACTCCAAGGCAAAGAAGGTCATGATCCTGGGAGGCGGCCCCAACCGCATCGGCCAAGGCATTGAATTTGATTACTGCTGCGTCCATGCCTCTTTTGCCTTGCGAGAGATGGGGATCGAGTCAATCATGGTCAACTCCAATCCGGAGACGGTCAGCACCGACTATGACATTTCGGACCGGCTTTATTTCGAGCCCCTGACAAAAGAGGATGTGCTCAATATCGTCGAGCGGGAAAGGCCCCATGGAGTCATCGTGCAGTTCGGCGGTCAGACACCTTTAAATGTGGCCGCCTCCCTGGCTGAGGCCGGGGTGAAGATCCTGGGGACCTCCCCGGACTCCATTGACCTGGCCGAGGATCGGGGCAGGTTCAAGGCCATGCTCCAAAAGCTGGGCCTGCTCCAGCCAGACAACGGAACGGCCCTCAACGTTAAGGAAGCGCAGCGTGTTGCAGAGCGGATCGGCTATCCGGTGGTAGTTCGGCCGAGTTACGTACTTGGAGGCCGGGCCATGAAAATTGTTTATGATAAACCGTCTCTGGTTGATTTTATTCACTACGCCCAGGAGGCCTCTCCAGGAAATCCCATCCTGATTGACAAGTTTTTAGAAGATGCTATCGAGATTGATGTGGATGCCGTCTCTGACGGCCGCAGAACGATAATCGGCGGCATCATGGAGCACATCGAAGAAGCCGGGGTCCATTCCGGTGATTCCGCCTGTGTTCTGCCTCCCCACACTCTGAAGCCAGAGATGATAGAACAGATCAAGGCCGCCACCCGGGCCTTGGCCGCGGAGCTCAAGGTGATTGGGCTGATGAACATCCAGTTTGCCATCAAGGATCAGGCGCTTTATATCCTGGAGGTCAATCCCAGAGCTTCCCGAACCGTGCCTTTTGTCTCAAAGGCCACCGGCCTCCCCCTGGCCAAGGTAGCCACCCGGATTATGCTCGGTCAGACTCTGAATGAACTGGGCCTGACCGAGGGGCCGGACCCAAGGCATGTTTCGGTCAAGGAGTCGGTCTTCCCCTTTAACCGTTTTCCGGGCGTGGACACGCTGCTTGGGCCGGAAATGAAATCCACCGGCGAGGTCATGGGCATTGATTACGATTTTGGATTGGCCTATGCCAAGGCGCAGTTGGCAGCCGGCCAGATCCTGCCTCGGGAAGGCACTATTTTTATCAGCGTGCGGGACCGGGACAAGGAGGCGGTGGTCGAGGTGGCGGAAACGTTCGCCTCCCTTGGTTTTAGTCTGGTTGCTACCAGGGGAACGGCACGGTACCTCCTGAATAAAGGTCTAAGTATCGAAACGCTCAACAAGGTGTATGAAGGGCGGCCTCATGTCCTTGACATGATCAAAAATAACCGTATCGCTCTAATCGTTAACACCTCGCTGGGCCGGCGCACCGTCATTGATTCGGAAAGCATAAGGCGGGCGGTTCTGCTTTATAAAGTTCCCTATGTGACGACCATCGCCGGGGCCATAGCCACAGCTTCGGCCTGTCAGGCCCTTCTAGAGCATGAATTGACGGTCCAGGCCTTGCAGGATATCATCTGAAACATCGTATGAGGCAAGCATGACACATTCAGACGCAACCGTTTATCTGCCTCCTGGTTCGGCCGCCAGCCGCGGTGACGGCCCGCGTGAGGCCTGTGGGGTATTTGCGGTCTACGGTCATCCCGAAGCGGCGAAGCTCTGTTACTTCGGCCTGTACGCCCTTCAGCACCGGGGGCAGGAGAGCGCAGGTATCGTGGCCACCGACGGACGTGAAGTCAGGGAGCACCGGCACATGGGCCTGGTTTCGGAGGTTTTCAATGAGAAAGTCCTGGAGGAACTCTCCGGCCACACGGCCTTAGGCCATGTGCGCTACTCGACGACCGGCTCATCCCTGATTAAGAACGCTCAGCCCTTTGTGGTTCAATTCGCCGGGGAGAGCATTGCCATGGGCCACAATGGCAACCTGACCAATTCCCTGGCCCTTCGCATCATGCTCGAGAACAGCGGCTCCATCTTCCAGACAACCATGGATTCGGAGATCATCGTCCACCTCCTGGTGCGCCATCTGAAGGATGGTCTTGAGGAGGCCCTGCTCAAGGCCCTGCCGCAGGCCAGAGGCGCTTACTCTCTGGGACTCCTGATCGGGGATACCCTGGTTGGAGCCAGGGACCCCAATGGCTTTCGCCCTTTATGTCTGGGGAGCCTTGACGGCGCCTGGATTCTGGCCTCGGAGACCTGCGCTCTGGACCTGGTCGAAGCCGAATACGTTCGGGAAGTGGAACCTGGAGAGATCGTGCTTATTGACCAGCATGGCCTCCGATCCCTGAAGATAAAGCCCCGGGCGAACCACACCTTCTGCATCTTTGAATACATCTATTTTTCCCGGCCTGACTCCACCATTTTCAGCCACAATGTTTACTCGATCCGAAAACGGCTGGGGGTCCATCTGGCCAAGGAATACTCGAACCTGGAGGCTGACCTGACCATGCCTTTTCCGGACTCGGGGAATTACGCCGGTCTGGGATACAGCGAGGCCAGCGGCATACCCTTTGAAATGGGCGTGATTCGCAACCATTATATCGGACGCACCTTTATTCAGCCCTCACAGTCAATGAGGGATTTCGGGGTCCGGGTCAAGCTGAATCCGGTAAAGGAGATTTTGAAGGGGAAACGAATCATCATCATCGAAGATTCCATCATCCGGGGAACGACCAGCCGGACCCGGATCAAGACCCTTCGGCAGGCCGGGGCCAAGGAGGTGCATATGCTTGTCTCCTGTCCGCCCCATCGTTTTCCATGTTACTATGGGATTGACTTTTCCAGTAAAGGCGAACTGGTTGCCGCGCAGCATGACCTGGATTGGGTGACCGAGTTCATCGGCCTGGATTCACTGGGTTACCTGAGCCTGGAAGGATTGGTCGCTGCCACTGGCTTTGAAAAGCCCAGCTTCTGTCTGGCCTGCTTCAATGGTGAATATCCGGTGCCGGTCGAAAGTGGTTTTTCTAAGCTCGGCTTGGAAGAAAGAAGTTAAGCTCAGGGTCGGGGTCTACCAGCGATCCAGGGGAAAAAATCTTCCAATTACCGACATTGCCAGCACTGAATTCACCGGAGACATCACGTCGTTTTTTTAGAAAAACAGGTTCCAAAAGTGCAGCCGCTTTAACGTTTTCTCCTTAAAACGGCAGGGAATTAAAAAGCGGCTTTCCTGAATATTTTTATCCTCAAGAACGAATCTGTTTCGATTGCTAAATCTGAAATGGCAAAGTATAATAGGAGCCTCAAGGTAAAAGGCATATTTTGAGGAAGCAAGCTGTCGCGTGGCTAAAAAATCACTGCCTAAAAACCAGAAAGACCATTCCAGGGAATCGGCCAAGGTAGTTAAGGAAGCTCAGGAGGTCTTTCGCATTGAGGCCGAAGGCATTCTGGCCCTTATTGATCGGATTGGGTCTGAATTCGTCAAGGCGGTGGATCTGATCTATCACTCCAACGGTCGAGTCATCGCTACCGGTATTGGCAAATCCGGCCTGGTGGGCCGCAAGATCGTGGCTACGCTCAATAGCACGGGCACGCCAGCCTTTTCTTTGCATCCGGTCGAAGCCCTGCACGGTGATCTGGGCATGGTCACTTCCCAAGATGTCCTACTGGCCCTTTCTCACAGCGGCGAGACCGAGGTTAACGAGATCGTTCCCATTGTTCAAAACCTCGGGGTTAAAGTCATCACCTTAACCGGAAATCTGGAATCAACCCTGGCTAAACAATCTGACCTGGTCCTGGACGTTGGAGTGGCCCGGGAGGCCTGCCCTCTGGGCCTGGCTCCCACCGCTTCCACCACAGCGGCCACTGCCATGGGAGACGCCTTGGCCGTAGCTTTGATAAACCGGCGGCAATTTGATACGGATGATTTCAGGCGTTTTCATCCCGCCGGTAACCTGGGTGAACGTCTGTCTCTACAGGTCAAGGAAGTGATGACCACGGGCCGGCGGATTCCAAGAGTAAGCGGCCGGACCTTGTTGTCTGAGGCCCTTGAGCTTATGAGCAAGATTAACCTCGGCGCCCTCCTGGTCGTGGATGAGAAAGACCTTCTGGAAGGAATTTTTACCGACGGGGATCTTCGGCGGTGCTTGACCAGGCATAAAAAGGTGCACCAACTTAAGATCGAGCAGGTCATGACCCGCAAGCCGAAGACCATCGCTGAAAATCAATTGGCTGTCGAGGCATTGGAGATAATGCAGAAACACGAGGTTACGGTTCTGCCCATTGTGAACCCCGCGGGCAGGTTAAAAGGCGTCGTCCACCTCCATGCCTTGCTTGGCAAAGGTAAATTCAGATTCAACTCGGTTCAATCGGGCCATGATTAACTATCCGCCCCGCGGTCTTGTTGTAAACCTGGTCACTCCCCTGGACGATGAAGGACGGCCGGACCAGCAGGCCCTGACCTGGCTTATGCGCCGGGTTCGGGATAAAGCCAGCGCTCTATTGATCGGCAGTGTTAGGATTGGCGAGGCCTTGCACCTAAGGCTTGAAGATCGGCTCGAAATCCTCGAAAAGGCTCTAACCGGCATCAAAGATGGGCCGCCTCTTTTTTTTGAGATTACAGCCCAGAGCGAGGCCGAGACCAGGGAGCTGCTGGATAAAGCGGAAGCTCTTTTCAAGGCGCATAAACCGTGGGTTGATATTTACTACCTGCTGACCCCTTTGGTTTACCATAGCAACCGAAGTCTGCCCGATCACCTTAAGGAACTGGGACGGAAGACCCGCCGGCCGATGATATTAAGCAACAATCCTGATCTGGTCAGGAAGCTGTCCAGCCATCTGCGGCATATAAATATCCGCACCAGCATCCTCAAAAAAATATCGCCAAATGAACAGGTGGTCGGGCTGGAGTTTCACGGTGACATGACCCGGGCCATCAATTACCAGCGAGCTGTCAAGCTGCGAACCAATTTCCGGTTTTACGATGGGAACGAAGCCAACTTCATGGCCCGGCCGTCCTCATCGGGTCTGATTTCCTGCGGGGCCAACCTGCTGCCTCAAGTCTGGATGGACATTGTCAACTCTTCCCTGGACATCTATGAGAGTGAGCGGATGTACCCGGATCATTTTTCGCAAATCTGGCAGAACGGCCAGATGGTCAGGCGGCTGTGTGCGCTTTATCAGTCCAACCCGCCGGCCTTTTTAAAAAAGGCTCTTAAACTCAAGGGTCTGATTCCCGGCGCCCGGATGGCGATTCCGGAAGGAGAATTAAACGCGGAAGAAACGGCCACGCTCGAGGCTGAATTATCCGCCCTCAATATTATTTAAGAAGATGGGCTATACTAGGGCCTAGCATAAAGACATACCCTGTTCGTCCGGCTTCAATTCATTCAAATGCACACGGGAGGGAGAGACTGATATGCCTGCGAAGGGTAAGGTTAAAAAACTTGATACCGCCATCGAGACCTTGGGCCTGGCCAAGATCAAATCTCCCCTAAGGCTGAGACGGGGTCTAAACTGCCAGGACCTGGGACATTTCAGGGTGTTTACAGACGACGCGGATCGGATTCTGATGGATACCAGTCTGAAGCGCCTCAAACAGTTACAGAAGGCTAATATTGAGCCGGATTCGTTTGAGATGGCCGGACCCAGAGAGAAGATTTACTTTGATCCGACCAAGGTTAAGGCGGCGGTTGTCACGGCTGGCGGGCTGTGTCCGGGCCTCAATGATGTCATCCGGGCCATCGTGCTGACCCTTTACCACATGTACAGTGTCAGAAATAACTTAGGGGTTCAGTTCGGCTTCCAGGGCCTGATTCCGCGCTTCAAGCACGAACTGCTGGAACTGACTCCGGAACTTGTTCGTGATATTCACGATCTGGGAGGCACGATCCTGGCCTCCTCGCGGGGGTTATATCCCATTGAAGAGATTGTGGATTCCCTGGAACGACTCAATATTAACATGTTGTTTACCATCGGCGGCGACGGGACTCTCAAGGGTGCGCTTAAGATCTGTCAGGAAATCGAAAAGCGGGGGTTAAAGATTGCCATCGTTGGGATTCCCAAAACTATTGATAACGATATCAATCTGGTGGCTCGTTCCTTCGGCTTTGACACCGCAACGGCAGCCGCGGCCGAGGTTATTCGGAGCGCTCACGCCGAGGCCTTAGGGGCGCCCAACGGCGTCGGTCTGGTCAAGCTCATGGGGCGGGAATCCGGATTTATCGCTGCTAACGCAGCCCTGGCTGAACGGGATGTCAATTATGTCCTGATACCAGAAGCCGATTTTGATCTGGAAGGGGAGTGCGGTCTTTTTGAGGAACTGAAGAAAAGGCTCGAGCACCGGGGCCACGCCGTTATTGTGGTCGCCGAAGGGGCGGGCCAGAAGTTCTTTCCTGATCTACAAGAGGAGTATGACGCTTCAGGAAACAGGCGGCTGGGAGATATCGGCCTTTTTCTAAGAGACCGGATCAAGGCCCACTTCAAAGACATAAATATGGAAATCAACCTCAAGTATTTTGACCCCAGCTACCTGATCCGCAGCAGGCCGGCCTCTTCAAGCGACAGTGTCTTTTGCGGATTCTTGGGCGCCAAGGCTGCCCATGCCGCCATGGCCGGGAAAACCAACGTTTTGATCAGTCAGTGGAACAATATCTATGTCCATATACCCATCAAGTCCGCCGTGTCCAACCGTAAAAAGATCGAACTGGGCGGGATGCTATGGCACAGCGTTCTGGAATCAACCGGACAGCCCTCTCTCCTCAACCGGGACTCGGGTCAGTCAGGTGGAGAGGAGGCCGAAGAATGACCACACATATCGGAATTCTTACCGGCGGCGGTGACTGCCCTGGTCTCAACAGCGCCATCAAGTGGGTCACCAAAACGGCCCTGGATCCGCTTTTGGCGGCCAAACGAAGCGAGCAATTCGAGGTATTTGGTATTCGTGATGGCTGGAAAGGACTGGTGGAGGTCGAGCCCGGAGATCCGGGGAGTATCGAACACTGGATCAGGCCCTTAACCGAAATGGAGGTCCGGACCTGGGATCGTGCCGGAGGCACAAACCTGGGTACCTCCCGGGTCAACCCCTTTAGCGCCGAAGACGAGCGTTCAGATCGGCTTTTGAAAAACCTGGAAGCCCTTAAGATAGATACGCTGGTAGCCATCGGAGGCGAGGATACATTAGGTGTGGCCTACCGTCTCCATCGTCTGGGCGTCAAGGTCGTGGGCATTCCCAAGACCATTGACCGCGATCTCAATGGCACCGACTACACCCTGGGATACGATTCAGCCCTCAATGTCATTGCCGAGGAAGTGGATAAACTACGGACCACGGCCGGGTCCCACAGTCGCATCTTTGTCGTCGAGACCATGGGCCGTCACGCCGGTTGGCTGGCCCTGGAAGGCGGTCAGGCCGCCGGGGCCTACATCATCCTCATTCCCGAGTGGGATTTTGATGTGGATCGGGTTTGCGAGATGCTTGTGCAGCGGCGAGACAGGGGGGTCCGTTACAGTGTTGTCGCCGTCTCCGAGGGGGCGAAGGTCAAAGGTGAGGATGAAATTTTCTACAGCGAAAAAAAAGACGAGTTTGGCCACAAGGTGCTTGGCGGGATCGCACGTTTTCTTTCCAAGGAGATTGAAAAGCGATGCGGTCTGGAGTCCCGATATGTAATCCTGAGCCACCTCCAGCGCGGCGGTCGCCCCTCGGCTCACGATCGGCTCATGGGTCGTCGGTTTGGTATCGCGGCCGTGGACCTCATTCTGAACGACGACTTTGGGCGCATGGTATGCTCCCTTCAAGGTGAGATCACCTCCGTTCCCCTCAAACTGTCTATAGAGAAGCTCCAGACCGTGGATGTGGCTCGATATTACGATACCGAACGTTATAACGGCCGTCGTTCGTCTCTCTTGCCTTAACATGAAGCTGAAAAAGGTCTTTAACTGCCAGCGTTGCGGGGCCTGCTGCCAGGGGCGAGGCGGTATCTATATCCACGCTGCAGACGCTGAGGAAATAGGGAAAGTTCTCGATCTAACCCCGGCGCAGTTCATCCAGCGGTACACAGAGCCTAAAGGTGAACTGCTCTCACTGAAGACAGGGCCGGATGGGTTCTGTGTTATGTACGACGCTGAAACCCGCGGGTGTCGGATTCATCGGGTTAAACCGGTCATGTGCCAGGTCTGGCCGTTCTACCCGGCTCCATTGCGCTATCCGGAGGAGTTTGAAATTGTTAAAAACAACTGCCCTGGCATTAACCGGGACACCGACTGGGCCGGCTTCGTGGCATATTATCAGGCCCATCAGGAAAGCTTTCCTTCAGCTTCAGATCTTTTCAAACCACCCGGACCCGGTAAGAGCTGAACGATTAAATGGCCGGGCGAGGATACTGTTTCCGGATTCTTAAGATATGAACAAAATAACGATAAAGGCAGACGGCAGCCTCAGCGTGCCTCATGATCCAATCATTCCCTTTATCCAAGGCGACGGGGTCGGGCCGGACATATGGGCCGCCACCCGGGTGGTTATTGACGCCGCGATCGGCAAGGCCTACGGGCGCCGGCGGCGGATCAAGTGGCTGGAAGCCCTGGCCGGGGAGAAGGCCTTTAAACATACAGGCCAGTGGCTGCCTGATGAAACCTTTGAAACTTTGAGGACTTACGTTGTGGCTATCAAAGGTCCGCTTATGACGCCGGTCGGTGAAGGAGTTCGCAGTTTAAACGTGACCCTGCGGCAGGTCCTCGATCTTTACGCCTGCATCAGGCCGATCCGGCATATTCCCGGCGTTCCCGCCCCGGTCAAGGCCCCGGAAAAGGTTGATATGGTAGTTTTTCGCGAAAACACCGAGGATGTCTATGCCGGGTTCGAGTGGGCTGCCACACGGGACGAGACCCGGCGGCTGATCAGCTTTCTGTCGCAGGAACTGGGGGTCGAGATTCCCGATCAGGCCGCCGTGGGTCTGAAGATCGCAACCGAAGCCGGGTCCAAGCGCCTGGTGAGGCGAGCCATCCGCTATGCCCTGGACAAGGGCCGCCGGAGCGTGACCCTGGTCCATAAAGGCAATATTATGAAATTCACAGAAGGGGCCTTTCGGAACTGGGGCTATGAGGCGGCGGCGGAATTTGGGGATGCAATCGTGACCGAAGCTGAAAGCAGGGAAAAATATGGCGGCCAAGTCCCGGACGGCCGGGTGCTTATTAAGGATCGTATCGCTGATGCTATGTTCCAGCAGGTCTTGCTCCGGCCGGCTGAATACGATGTTCTGGCCACCCCGAACCTGAACGGCGATTACCTTTCAGATGCCTTAGCCGCTCAGGTCGGGGGTCTCGGCCTGGCGCCCGGGGCCAATATCGGGGATAAGTACGCTATTTTCGAGGCGACTCATGGCACGGCCCCAAAGTACGCCGGTCTGGATAAGGTGAATCCGGGCTCCCTGATTCTTTCCGGGGCCTTGATGCTTGAATATTTAGGTTGGAACGAGGCAAGCGACCTGATCAGGCTGTCTCTGGCTGAAACTATCGCCGCGGGGCTGGTGACTTACGACCTTGCCCGTCAGGTTGAAGGAGCGCGGGAATTGTCTTGTTCAGAATTCGGTCAGGCCATTGTGGAGCGTCTCGAAAATTCTTAACCGCTCTGATGGGATTGACCTCATCAGGGGCTTTCGCGACCTGCTCTTTCCGCCGCGCTGTCTGATCTGTAACCAGTTTACCCTTGAGGCCGCTTCGGGAGACACTTCAGAAACGAACCGTTCGGACATCTGCCCGGCCTGCCAGGAAGGATTCGTTTCTCTCCCGCTAGCTCGCTGTGACCGCTGCGGTCGGCCCTTTCAGACTGACATTCCTTCAGTTCATACCTGTGCCGCCTGCCTTCAGAAATCCCCGGCCTTTGATCAGGCGCTGGCTGCAGGCTTGTTTCAGGACACCCTGCGAGCCGCGATTCATGACTTCAAGTACAATCGCCGCGTGGGTTTGGCCCGGCCTTTGGCCCGGTTCATGGCCCGGGAGCTCACCGCTCCTTTTTATCCGCCTGAGGCCGATTTGATCCTGCCTGTGCCTCTCCACTGGCGGCGTCTTCGGGAACGCGGCTTTAACCAGGCCCTGCTTCTGGCCAAAGCGCTCTTCCCTTCATGGCGTGACCGTATCCTTCTGGACCTTTTGGTCCGCATACGCTGGACTGAGCCGCAGATCAATTTCAGCGGTCAGGAGCGCCAAAGAAACGTGCTTTACGCTTTTGCTGTCTCCAGGCCAGAGATCGTTGTGGACAAATCGGTTATACTGGTGGACGATGTCTTCACCACCGGGGCAACGGCCAATGAATGCGCTCGCGTCCTGAAAAAGGCCGGAGCCAAATCCGTGCTGGTGCTGACCCTGGCCAGGGTGGCCTAAAGGCCATTTGTCTGTTGTTCTAAAAAGAGATAGAGGTTACACTCCTGCCTGGGAGCGTGATGCTGCTTAAGAAAGGAAAAAGAGAAAGGAAAAAGATGATCAATATACTTTTTATAAGCGATGTGTTTGGACGACCGGGACGGAGGGTGGTGCGGGAGCTGCTTCCAACCCTGGTCAGCCATTACCAGGTTGACCTGGTCGTGGCCAATGTGGAAAATGCGGCCGGTGGAATAGGTCTGACCATCAAGACTGCTGAAGAACTCTTCCGGGCTGGAGTGGATGTGATGACTTCAGGCAACCATATATTCAAACATAAGGAAATTATTGGATATTTGGAGGAAAACGAGAGGCTGCTTCGGCCGGCTAATTATCCAGAACCGGCTCCTGGCCGCGGCACGACCGTGGTTAAGAGCCCCGGTGGAGTCAAGATTGGAGTGACCAACCTGTTGGGCCGGATCTTTATGCAGCCTGTGGATTGCCCCTTTCGGACCGCTGACCGTGAATTAGCTTTATTGGAGAGGCGCGGGGCTCAGGTAACCTTATTCGACATTCACGCTGAAGCAACCTCGGAAAAGCAAGCTCTGGCCAGGTACCTGGACGGCAGAATCAGCGCCTTGATCGGCACGCATACGCATGTTCAAACGGCCGACGAGACGATCCTGCCCAAAGGGACGGCTTATGTGACCGATGTGGGCATGACCGGGCCTCACGATTCGGTCATTGGAATGAAAAAGGAGCCGATAATCGAGCGGTTTCTGACCGGCCGACCGGTTCGCTTCGAGGCCGCCAATAAGGACCTCCGTCTGGAGGGGGTGGTTGTTTCATTAATGCCGGACTCGGGTCGTGCCGAAGATATTGTAAGGATTCAGGAGAGGTTTGAGAAGGAAAAGCATGTTTAGGTCAAGCATAATCGCATTTTTAGGAATATTATTAAAAAGCACTTGACAAGAAATTAAAAAACCGTATGGTTAGATACCCGTCGATTGATAAAACGACGGTTTTTAACGTTAGCTCCCAACGGAGCTAAAAAAGCTTGACAAACAAGCATTGATGCCTCAAAATTATAAAGTGATCGTGATCTTTGAAAACTAAATAGCGGATGAAGGACTTTGGGTTTTTACAGGATTTTTATTTGTTTTTACGGAGAGTTTGATCCTGGCTCAGAATGAACGCTGGCGGCGTGCCTCAGACATGCAAGTCGTACGAGAAATCATGTCTTCGGGCATGAGAGTAAAGTGGCGCACGGGTGAGTAACGCGTGGGTAATCTGCCCTAAAGTCCGGGATAACATTTCGAAAGGGATGCTAATACCGGATAAGACCACGGAAACTTCGGTTTCAGCGGTAAAAGGTGGCCTCTGCATGCAAGCTACCGCTTGAGGATGGGCCCGCGTACTATTAGCTAGTTGGTGGGGTAATGGCCCACCAAGGCCACGATTGTTAGCTGGTCTGAGAGGATGATCAGCCACACTGGAACTGGAACACGGTCCAGACTCCTACGGGAGGCAGCAGTCGGGAATTTTGCGCAATGGGGGCAACCCTGACGCAGCAACGCCGCGTGAGTGATGAAGGTCTTCGGATCGTAAAGCTCTGTCAAGCGGGAAGAAAGGTTTTAAGGCCAATACCCTTAAGATTTGACGGTACCGCTGAAGGAAGCACCGGCTAACTCCGTGCCAGCAGCCGCGGTGATACGGAGGGTGCAAGCGTTATTCGGAATTATTGGGTGTAAAGCGCGTGTAGGCGGTTTGGTAAGTCAGGTGTGAAAGCTTCGGGCTTAACCCGGAAAGTGCATTTGAAACTGCCAGACTTGAGTGCGGGAGAGGAAGGTGGAATTCCCAGTGTAGAGGTGAAATTCGTAGATATTGGGAGGAACACCGGTGGCGAAGGCGACCTTCTGGACCGCCACTGACGCTGAGACG
>JAFDHD010000041.1 GCA_019308995.1 Deltaproteobacteria bacterium
TACTGACTTCGCTTCCATGTTTACACGCCCCCTGCCAGGCGCGCCAAAAAACAAAGCCCGGTTATTCACCGGGCCCGTAAAAATTCCAATGTGAATATTTACTTTTTTTGTGATAATTGAAGGCCTAATTTTTGAAAGGCGTCTTCAAGACGAATCATTCCTATCGGCCGCCTGTTTCGAACTATTGCGATATTCTTCATATCATTACTCACCATAAGCTCAATAGCATCTATGATTTTATCCCCGATATTTACCGAAGGCTCAAGCGGTACACTGTCTTTATAAGGAAGGATAATTTCTTCTACTTTCTTTGTTCTCATAGGTCTTTTTGATATAAGAGAGCGAAAACGTATCTTCTCAACAAATCTCTCTTTGCCTTTAGCGATTTGGTGTCCACTATAATTTCATTATAAGATAGGTTAGGTATCCCCCGTAGCAGAATAACAGAAGAATGCCCCCTTTGCGTGTAATAGTGAAGGTCTTTCTCATTATCAGCCACGGTAAAAAACTAATAAACATCATAACCAGATAATCAATCACCAGGCCGCTCTCAAAGAACCCGCCTGGAATGGAAATCGGCCTTACTAGGGATGCCACCCCGAGCACACTCATTATATTGAAGACGTTGCTTCCCACCAGATTGCCAATGCTTATGTCCATCTCCTTCCGCAAAGCGGCCACCACAGAAGTTGCCAGTTCCGGTAGAGAAGTTCCAAAGGCTACGATTGTAAGACCGATGAACTTTTCACTGACACCGAGTATTGTCATAATCTTTACAGCGGATTCGACCACAATCTGAGCCCCGGCCACAACGCCTATAATTCCTAGCACGATCAAGACAATCTGCTTTTGCCTGGAGGTGATATATACGATATCTTCCGCTTCAGACACCGCAGCTACGGACCCCCCAATGGATTCCGGGTTATCAGCCTTCCTGGCAAGATAATAATTGAAAAAGGTGTAGAGGATGATCCCGCCAAATAGGGCAGCCCCCTCAATTCTCACGAGTTTTGAATCGAGGGTGAGTATGATGAGATACAGGGATATACCGAGCATGATCGGGATGTCTCGCTTGATGACCGACCTATCACTGGTGATGGGCTGAAATACTGCTGCCAGACCGAGTACGAGGGCAATATTACAGATGTTGCTCCCCACCACGTTTCCCACGGCGATCATGCTCTTACCTTGAATAGAGGAAACAAGACTCACCACCAGCTCGGGTGCGGAAGTCCCGAAGGCAACTACTGTCAAACCGATGACAATCGGTGTTACGCCGAGACTGCGTGCAAGGCTCGAGGATCCTTTTACAAGCCATTCAGCTCCAAAGTAAAGCATCACAAATCCGACAAGACAAAATAACAGATTAAGTATCATGATCTCAGGTTCCCTTTAGCTTTCATTGTACTCGAGATTAACTTCAATTCACAGTATTATCACGACCACAAGCTTCCCTTCACTTTAAGGGAGATAGAGAGATGGGGTCTTGTCCTTTTATGTATCTCCTGTTTTTGTTTGCCGAGCAAAGTACATGCCAGAGCTTTTTTTTAAGTCTCCGTAATAACGGTTTCAACGGATTTCCTGAAATACGGGGTCCTTTCATTCAGTGGATAGTCCCGTATCATTGCCTTTTACTTCCTGAAATAACCCGTGATTTTTATCATAATTCTTATGTTTCAATTCGAATAGCTCTTATTTCTCGTGTTTATTTAGCATCTTGGTCATTGATGGACTTCTTCCTTTTTTTCCTTGTACTTAAAATAAAGAATGATATCCGACATAGACTGTAGCCTAGAAATTTCATAATAAACTCCCGATGTAACCTCACGGTTTACAAACAATCGAGATAACCTTTGCTTTTTATGGTTTTTTAAAGATGAAGAGGAATATAGGTAAATTAAATAATACATAAAATTAATGGGTTAATCCTATACATCTCCACATTTTATTTACTTTCCTTTGCTGGCACATATCTTGATCCACCTAACAATCGAAGAGGTACCTAGAAATGAATGATCACTGTTTTGTTGGGCGACGTCTTGTACCAAAGGTTTTGTTCATAATTTAGCAGAGAAAGGAGAATGTTATTATGGATGATGAGGAAAAAATTATGGGTTGGGAGGTTGCTCGGGACCTTGAAAAGGAAAAGACCACCATACTGGCGAGGTTTATTCCTGAGTGGAGACAGGTAAGGGCGGCTCTTGGCGGTATATTCGTTTTTTCCCTTGTTTTTTTACTTGGAATCTGGCTGGCGGGCAATCCTTTTGAGGCCACTCAAAGAATCCCATCTGATATTATTATTGCCAAAGGATGGGTGGACAGTAATCAATGGGGCATCTTCTGGGGTGTTTTATTGCTGGCCATGTTTTTTGAGTTTATGGACGCTTCGGCCGGTATGGGATTCGGAACCGCCCTGACCCCGCTGCTGCTGGTCTTAGGGTTTGATCCGAAACAGATCGTTCCCGTGGTGATGATCCAGCAGGGTGCTGCCGGCATTGTGGGCGCTTTTTTGCACAGAGAGTTTGAAAACGTGGAATGGAAATTCAAACCCATGTCAGAGACCATCAAGTTATGGTTGATCATTGCCTTGGTTGGATGTGTGGCCGTGGCCTTTTCCATAATCGCGACATACGCCTTATTTAAGGTGGGGAAAGTCTGGATCAAGCTCTATGTAGCCATACTCCTTCTGATGATGGGAGTTATTTCCGTTATTCAGGCCAGAAAAGAGCGGCCCTACAAACCCAAGCGAATGTTTGGATTCGCGGCATTAGCAGGATTTAATAAAGGGGTCGGAGGCGGCGGATACGGACCTGTGGTGACTATAGGCGGCCTTATCTCCGGCGTTCCTGTTAAAAGCATGCTGGCCGTCACAGCCATATGCGAAGGGACGGTCAGCGCCTTTGCGATTATCGTTTGGCTGGCCCTCTTGACTTCAGGTGTAACCATTGATTACGTCTTGCTTCCGACAATGATGCTCGCCACCATGTTTTCTGCCGTAGCCGCGCCATATATGACACGGGTCTTTCCTGAAAAATTATGGAAAATCGTGGTACCGTCTTACTGCATCGTCGTGGCGGCCATCTGCTTCTGGAAAATAATCCCGGACCTTATCGCCAAATTGTCAGGTTAATTTAAATCGGAGACTAGAGGGGGTATCACCGTGAAGAAAGAAAGATATTTTGGCCAGGCCTTGCCACCGGGGCTGAATAATAGAAATTATATCCAGAAGCGGTTATCCAATTTTTCCCTAACCATGATCGTAATGGGAATTAGTTTTATCCTGTATTACCTGGGGTTGTTCGGCAACGTGGAAGGTCCTTTACAACCCGGGCAGTTGGGTGAAAAACTCGCCGCTATGGGAGTTTCCAGGATTCACGTGCTTTTATTCTTTATAACTGTGTTAGCTATTACCATAGCGTGGAACTGGATTTATAACCTGGTGAGCCTCCTGACCGGGGCACGACTGACCTGTACAAAAAAGATGGACAATGGGAATACCGTCTGCGGCGCTTCGGTGACGCGAGAAAAAGTTGCACATAATAAGACCGGAATTGCAGTTACCCGGTATGTGTGCAGTCATGGTCATGAACGCTTTGAGGCGACTTTTAATCCGGTGAAAAAGGGAACCCTCGGTCATACGGTGTGGGTCATTTCTTTGCTTTTTTGTATCATGGCGTTCTGTTTGACTTGAAAGGATTTGTTTGATATTCGTTAATAAAGCCTTGCCATTATTCAAAGGAATATACAACCCTTTCCCCGGCGCCTGTTTATCCGGCAGGTTTGGAGGCCTTTTAAGGCGCCTATGACCTCCAGCCTGCCGCCAATTTTCGGGGAAGCGGTTGTTTTAGCTGTCGTGCTGCTGGTTTTCTGACGCCTTAGATTTTTTCGTCTGCAATGAGGGGTTATGGGCGAAGGGGGTGATTTTTTTTGAATAAGCAAATTCGCGTTTTGATTGTGGATGATGAAGAGCCGTTTGCCTTGAATTTGGCCAGGATATTAGTATCCAGAGACTTTGATGTAACCACGGCCTTTAGCGGTTTTAAGGCCGTGGATACCGTAAGAGACGAAGATGATTTTGATGTGATTATTCTCGACGTCAAAATGCCTGGTATGGACGGGGTAGCCACGCTAAAGGAGATTAAAAAGTTGAGCCCTGACACTGAGGTGATTATGCTTACCGGACATGCCACACTGGATTCCGGGATTCAGGCCATACGGGAGGGCGCATACGATTACCTGATGAAACCCTGCGATATAGAGGACCTGGCTGAAAAAATAAGGGAGGCGTATGGTGTAGAAAGCATCAAACGTCATCCTGTGCTGTGGCCCAGGAACAAGGTTGAAGAAATTATTCGGTTTTCTTTCAAAAAATTGGCGCCAGAAGACCCCCTTGTCAGAGCCTTAGACCTGTTCGGCCAGGAGAGCGGGGAGACAACGGCGGAAACATTATTCATTCTGGACAGTGAAGATCGGCTTCAGGGGCTTGTCTCCAAGCGGGACTTGATTGATGAAGCGCAAAAGGCGCATCCTGAACTTTCTCTGACATGGACCGGTCTTAGCCAGCATCCGGAGTGGCTGCCCCGCAAAAGGCTGATCGAAATCATGCGTCCTGAAACCATGACCACCTATCCCGAAGAAAGCCTCACCGATGCCGCCTTTCGGATGATTAAGAGTAATATTCGAAGTATACCCGTTGTCAAGGAAGGAAAAACGGTAGGGATTGTCAGGATGCGTGATATTTTTCAATATATAGAACATGAAATAGAATAAGGGGCAGGAGGTTTCATGGGCCATGTCTGAGGTATCCCCCACTTCTCGTCATTCCCAAAAGAAAGATTATCCTTATTTCCGTCGTGTCTGGATCAACATCGTGGTGGCTCTTTTAGCGGTTTCTTTTATACCGCTCATTTTAATCGGCGGAGGTATGTATTACTATTCAGCTTCCGTGTTAAAAGAGAAGACTTTAAAGTCTCTCCGCATGGAAGTAGATAGCTACAAAAAGGCCATTGATCAGTTTCTCACTGAACGTATTATGTCGCTTACACTTCTCTCCAGCAAACTGAGCCTGATGTCCTTAAACAAGCCGGATACCCTGCAAACCGTTTTGCAATCTCTGCATCGTGAATTGCCTTGGTTTCAGGATTTGGGCGTCATAGACGATCAAGGCAGGCATCTGGCTTATGCCGGCCCCTACGACCTGATTTCAAAAAACTATAAAAACGCCTTATGGTTCAAGGCCGTTATGAAGCACGATGTCTATATCAGCGACGTGTTCACAGGCTTCCGCAATGTGCCTCATTTTATTATCGCCGTAAAACAGGTCAGTAACGAAGGCGTCCGAATCATACGGGCCACCATAGATAACGCTTATTTTAACAACTTTGTTTCGGGAATGGCTCGCCAAAGGAAAGGAGACGTCTATCTGGTTAATAAAAACGGAATTTTTCAGACCAGCCCGCGCCCAGGGGGGCAGATAATGGCGCAGTCGGAACTCAAAGGTCTCGAACGCTTCCAGGGGATCAAGATGGAAAAAAGAGGGGACCATATCCTGATGACGGTCTGGCAGGAAAAGGTCCCTTGGCTATGCGTAGTCCGGAGTGATTGGGATGATATATTTGCGGCGCTTCACCGTGTCCGTAATGCCGGTGTTTACGCCTTTGTCCTGGGAGCCTGCTTGATTGTTTTAACCGTTTTGCTGACGACCAATCATCTGGTGTCGCGACTGGAGTTCAAACGGCGCAGTATCCGGTTTCTGGACCAGCAGCTTCGCCAGACCAGTCAGATGGCGTCAGCCATGCCACAGTCTTACGGTTTATTGCGTGAAATAAAGGATACCCTGGCCAATATAGATGTAACGGTAACATGGATTCAGGATCTAACCCAAAAGGGAAACTTAAACGAAATGAAAGAAAGCCTGGAACAGATTGAGTCTGAGGTGTTGCGCAGCCGGAGGGCGATTGATAAATTCTTAAACTTTTTCCGGCCTGACGAACCAGCGCCGATAATCACGGAAGTAAATGTCAATGATATGCTGGATGATATTGTCGAATTTTTCAGCAGAGGTTTGCGGTTCAACAACATCGGGGTTCGACGAGACTATGAATTTGGTATCTCTGGAATCCGCAGTAACCCTTTCCAACTGCGTCAAGTTTTTCAAAACCTGATCTTAAACGCCATGGCGGCCATTCAAACAGATGGTGAGATTCTTTTAAAAACCTACATGACCGAAGATCGCGTTATGGTTGTTGTCACAGATGATGGGCCGGGCATTCCTGAGGAAAACATGGAAAAGGTTTTCAGCCCTCTCTTCACCACAAAGTCGGAAGGGATAGGTCTAGGGCTCTCCATCAGTGTTAGTATTTTAGAAAAATTGGGAGGCAACATCTCTGTCAGGAATGAACCGGAAAGGGGTGCTTCTTTCACTGTCGAACTCCCTTTGCGATTTAAATATTCCGGTGAATGATGCTTAAAGCTTCATCTGAAATCATCGCTAATGATCACAAGAGAAAAAATAAAACAGGCCATTGATGCCATATCAAGCAGGGATCCCGAGATAGGGTATTCACTTAATGAGATGCTCGGCATGGGCCAGATAGATGTGCCATCTGCCCACGGCGACGCCTTTCAGGGCGATAATTTTTCCTTCCTTTTTGAGAACAAAAAAATCCCGATAAAGAAATTTCAATATTTCAACGATGGCATTGTTGTCATTGAAGAACGCCTTTTGATCGAATATGGTGAACTGGTTAAAAAGCAGGAACTCTTGAAAAAAGGAGATTCTATTAATTTTCAGCACGCTGTTATGGAAATTCAAGAGGCGGGCCTCAAATTAATGGTGACCCATGAGATCAATTATGCCCTAACGAAATCCCGGGAAAAACTGAAAACGCTGGAGAGGAAAACTACTCCCTTTAAGGCGATATCCCCGCCTGGAGAAGGCGCCCCCCTGACACCCTCTAAAAAAGAGAACGAGATTTTGTTTCAGAAGAAGATCATTTCTTTCCTGGAAAAAATAAAAGCAGATCAACAGCCTCTTGAGATACCGCCCCATGAGACCGACTCTGCCATATTATTCCAAGGAGTGGTTGATACTGATACACCCGCCTATTTCATGCCCTTTCCCTTTTGCATGGGTTCTCTAATGCAGGCGGCAGATATTAATCTGGAATTTTTTCATGTGCGATTCCTGCTGGATTGCCTGGCTAAAAATTTGGAAAAAAATCTGTTCGCATGTGTGGTGAACCGGAAAATTATGGGATTGGTCTTTCTCATTTTCAGAGAAAAAATGTTTTATAAGGCCATAGAAATTAAATTCATGGCGACTGTGCGTGGCGGAAACAGTGATGAAACAGAGCTGATACCTCTGCAAGTTAAAGGTAGCGGCACCCTTTTGGTGGCAGGAGTATGGATGCTATGGAAAACCCGGTTCATGGATATGAAGGAGGTTTTCCTTGAGTCAGAAATCGGAGCTAACCGGTTTTACAAGTCAATCGGTTTTCGACACCGCCGTCAATTCGAATATGTGTTAAAAGACCCCAGAGGACACCTTCTAATATTAATTCTGATTATGGCAGACAATTACCATGATCCAAACCAGAAGATCATTCAAGAAATCAATGCCCTCATAAAAAAACAAATAAAATTCCTGTGCAAAAAACCCAAAAACAAAGAGGAGGAATCCGACAGGAAACTGGTCGTTTCCTTTGT
This sequence comes from Deltaproteobacteria bacterium, assembly GCA_019308995.1. NCBI lineage: Bacteria > Pseudomonadati > Myxococcota > Myxococcia > Deltaproteobacteria bacterium. The sequence goes on from JAFDHD010000041.1 coordinate 7,708, forward strand.
TAAAGCATGTTTGCGGTCAAGGGCGCGTCTGGAGTTTGCCAAAACAGCAACCAGTCTGCTGGCCAGATATAAAAACAAGATACCGGATTCAAAAGAATTTATCGAGTTAGCGGCAGAATGTGGTTTTAGCCTTGTCAAACAAAAGCCAATATTGAACGCGCCGCCATTATTTGTTGTAAATGATGGCCGGTTTACACAGCATCTGGAAAATATTTTTCACTTAGATAGCGCCAAACGATTGGGCGCGATTCAATCCGTGTTGTCTCACACCTCAATTGAGGGTAAATGGACAGAGGTTGCCCCAAGGCTGGCCTCAGTGGAGGAGCTTGCCTGGGTGCATACCGCTTCTCATATCGAACGTATTGCACGAACTGCGGATAAGCCGCTGGCGTCTCTTGATCTGGATACCCAAACATCTGAAAAGTCGTATGAGGTGGCCCGGCTGGCTGTGGGTGCGGTCTTCAATCTTCTTGATGAGATCTGGAGTGGAAAGGCCAAACGAGGCTTCGCTTTCATCCGACCTCCTGGACATCATGCCGAACCGGATAAAGCCATGGGCTTTTGTCTTTTTAATAATATAGCTCTGGGGGCCAGGTATCTGAAAGAACGCTACGCGGCCGGAAAGGTCATGATTGTAGATATTGATGTGCACCATGGAAACGGAACGCAAGCCGCTTTTTACGATACAGACGAAGTTTTGTATTTCTCCATGCATCAATTTCCTGCTTACCCGGGAACCGGCAATCTCGGTGAAGTGGGGCAAGGTAAGGGGGAAGGCTTTACCGTCAATGTTCCCCTGGGAAAAGGGCATGGAGACAAAGATTTTGCTCAAATCATCTATTTTCTGGTAAATCCCCTGGCCGAGAAGTATAAACCGGATATGCTCCTTGTATCCTGTGGTTTTGATCTCTATGTACATGACCGTCTCGGTGGCATGAGAGTCACACCAGAGGGCTATGCCATGATGACTTTTTTGCTCTTGGAAATTGCAGAAAAGGTTTGCAATGGGCGTATCGCCTTTATTATGGAGGGAGGTTATAGCCTGAAGGGGATCGAGGAATGTGGCTTGAGAATCATGCAGGAGTTATGTAATACGTCCACTCTTAATAGCGATAAAATAGACAGAATAAAAATGGGCGCTCCCTCAAAATTGTCCACTCTAAAAAAAGTGCTCGAAATTCAAAAAAAATACTGGCATTTTTAATTCCCAGCCCGTGTCACCCCGTAGTTTACACTAGCCATATTAATGCTACATTTTTTTAAACGCAATTATATCTATTATCGCTTCTTGATTTTTTACAATTATGCAATAATATTAATGACATAGAGTTATTAGAAAAGTCGAAGTAAAGGACTTTCATCTTTTTGGCACTATGGATGCCATCTAACAAAGAATGATCACTTAACTATTACACATACCAAGGGGCTGATGGACTCGATATAAATCCAATTATATCAATATGTTTCAGGTTTTTGATTCTGCGGTTAATCCTTGGCATATTTCTTGATATACTATATTCTCAGAGAGCTACCATCAGTGATGAAAGCGGGTTTGGGAAATGATGACATTATTTAAGAAAATATTCACAATGGAAGAGCCAGCGCAAAAGAATGATAATCCCGATGAAAAGTCGCTGGAGGCTCAAAGAAAAAGCCAGTACTCCAGGTTATTTCGCAGGTTCATTTTGTTAACAATAGTATGTTCGCTTGTTCCTCTTCTTTTAGTAGGATGGGGTATATATATGAATTATACCCGGTTTGCAAATTCCCGCATGATAAATTCCTTTCAAACTCAGGTAGCCCACCATCGCAGCATTATTGAATTGTTTCTGGAAGAACGTAGTTCAAAACTTCAATTAATCGCAAATACACACTCTCTGGATCATTTGGTGAAAGTATCAAATCTTAATTACATTTTTGAAATGATAAACCAGGAATATCAGTCTATCACTGATTTGGGTATTATTGATGAGCGCGGTAATCATTTAGCCTACATCGGCCCCTATGATTTAATGGATAAAAATTACTCTCAGGCCCTCTGGTTTAAAGAGGTCATGGCAAAAGGTATCTACATAAGTGATATGTTTATGGGTTTTCGGAAGGAACCTCATTTTATAATTGCCGTTACCAGTCCTGGGAAAAAAAAGTGGATTTTAAGAGCCACTATTGATACCGAAGCTTTTCGCTCCCTGGTCGAAAATGTTAGGATCGGTAAAACCGGTGAGGTCTACCTTGTAAATCAGCAGGGAATTTTTCAGACCAGTCCCCGGTTTCATGGAAAGATTATGACCAAGGCCCCTTTCCCTGTGGAGCCTATCCATGAAGGTATCAAGGTTCGTATTTTAAAAGGCATTACAGATGACCGAAACCAGAATCTTCCGCGTCAGGTAGTGAGCCAAACATGGCTTAAAGAACCCCGCTGGATGTTAGTGGTTAAGCAGGATTTTTCTGAAGCATTCACTGATGTCAACCATGCCAATTATGCAACCTTAATTTTTCTTCACCTGAGTGCTCTAACCATCCTGATAGTTTCTATTCTTATCACAAGATATATGATTACCATCATCAAGAAGCGTGATATAGAAACAGATGAATTGAATAACCAGCTTATGCAGGCTGGCAAATTAGCTGCAATCGGAGAGCTTTCAGCAGGCGTAGCCCATGAGATTAACAATCCTCTTGCTATTGTTCTGACCGAGAGACAGATACTACTGGATATGATGGATCAAAAAACCTATCATGATCTGGATTTTAAAAAACAAATATTGGATTCCATGTCGCAGATAAATGTGCAAATACAGCGATGTAAGCGTATAACGCAGAACCTGTTGCGATTTGCCCGCCGCACCAAGCCGATTATTGAAACCGTTAACCTTAATGCCTTTATAGAAGAAGTTACCGAGCTTATGGAAAGAGAGGCGCGGACTAGCGGCATTAAATTCTTTTTAGACCTGGACGAAAATCTGCCGCCACTCCTGTCTGATCCGTCACAGCTTCAACAGGTATTTCTAAATATGATCACAAACTCCATTGACGCTCACGAAGGAAAACCCTATGGCTCCATCCAAATTTGTACCCGATCAGATGAGCAGAATGGAGGAATTCAGGTAGAATTGACCGATACCGGGTCGGGGATCGCTCCAGAAAACCTCTCAAAGATATTCGATCCGTTTTTTACCATTAAACCAGTGGGTAAGGGAACAGGCCTGGGACTTTCGATCTGCTACAGCATCATTAAACGATTGGGAGGGAATATTACGGTCAAGAGTGAAGTCAGTATTGGAACTAAATTCACCCTTTTCTTTCCTTACAAGCCTCCGCCGGATTTACTGGAAAACATACCAAGTAATGATGAAGATATAGAAGCTTATTTTCACATTAACTCAAAGAGGAGGGATTAAAATGAAACGAGCTAAAATCTTACTGGTGGATGATGAAGTTGTTTTCACCAACAACGTATCAAGGCTTCTGAAGACCAGGGGATACCGCGTCACCGTGGTGAATAGTGGAGACAGTGCTATTAAAATCCTTGAGGAAGAAAATTTCGACGTGGTGGTGCTGGATTTAAAGATGCCGGGTATGGACGGAATCACTACTTTAAAAGAACTCAAAAAGCTGGGACTCTTCACCGAGACGCTTATTCTAACTGGGCACGGAGCAATTGATACGGCCCTTGAAGCCATCAAGTTAGGTGCATATGATTATCTGACTAAACCATGTGAAATTGATGGACTTGTAGACAAGATAGAAGGCGCTTGGGAAAAAAAGGACGAGGATGAGAAAGAAGATATACAGAAGAAAATCAGTAAGGCAATCGAATCGCCCAGGTCAGTTTATTCTGAATCTCGACGCAAAAGGGAGAAAGTTTGAGAGGGTTGTTAGCCCAGTTTATACTATGGCCCCTAGTTCTGCGCCTTTATGTTTGTAGCGCTAACCTTCCCCAGCAACGATCTGATCAGACTATTGCTCATCTTAATGAGTGGTCACGGCGTGTCCTTTTCGCAAGGAGAACGAAGCCGTGACCCCTCATCAGGAACTTATCAAAAAACATATAGATAACAACCGTTTAAAATGTCGCTGTAGATTCAGCTTCTTCGATCAGTTCGGCAACCTCTTCTTCAGATATGACCTCTATACCATCCATGAGGTTAGCTGTGGGCAATCCCCTTTCCTTGAGCGATTTCTGGTAGCAATAAGCTTTGCCCCCTTCTTTGATAAAGTCCTTGAGTAAATCCGAGTTATATCCCCTGTTGTTAAGGGCGTTATATACACCGTCTTCAAGAAAGAGGATATTCGAATCAATCGCTCCCGAATAATTCGCCCAGGCGGTTCTAATGCCAAGAGTTGAAACTTCTTCCCCTTGAGGTCGCATGATGATTACGCACATTGAAGCGATCATGTGATTTCTCTCCTCTAATGACCAATGCTCACATGGACATCGGATGTCAGAAGAAATGTGGTAAAAGACTGCCCCACATCACCCCACTTAATTCCGTCGCGGTATTCGTCCGCCTCGGTTCCCCTGCCATATTCATTTGTATGACAGGTGGTAATTTCAGCGCCCATCTCGGCCAATTTATCCAGCCGGTCACCGATCTTTCCAATTTCCACGTGTTTTCGAAGTCTTTCCTGAATATGCAGCTTTCCCTCGATTGGCTTCTCTTTATTGGCCAGATTGACCGCGTTGTCGAACAGGAAAATATTTACCTTATAACCTGCTTTTAAAGCCGCCTCAGCAAGTTTGACCGTAAATATCGGGTCCTCATTTTCCTGATACCCCGATAACAACATAATGGTTAATGTTTTGGACATAGCCTCACCACTCCTTTATAGCGAAATAGTCTTGTCGTGTTCTTCCATGATAAGAGAAACCATCTTATCGTAATCTACTAAGGCGCATTCATCAGAGACCTCGATACCGCGGTCTTCTAGGCTGTCTCCAGAGGCGTATATCTGACTGACGCCAGCGGCCTTAAATTTCTCCAGCATGAACGGGGTCGCATAAAAGACTCCATCTCCAACAAGTAATAGTTCTTTTTCCTCCGCACCGCCCAAAAGGGTGATCAAGTCGGGCACATTGGGTCTGGTCTTGTTTAATAAAAATAACATCTCTCTCTCCTATATTAATCAATACTGTTTGACATCGGTTGCTCTAATATCAGATCGGGATCAATATGATTAGCTACCCTTTACTCGCATGTCATACTCCATCTCCATAGCGTCTTCCAGGGAGTAAGTGACCAGAGAGCCTCTTTCCATATTCTCTTTGGCCTTTTCAAAAGCTGGAAGATCGGACTCGTCAATATCAACCTCAACATGGATGGACATACTGGTGTATCGGGTTCTCATAACTTCATCTTTGTCCTTTTCGATTTCCGCCCAGGCCGTCATGCCCTTTAGGTTTGCGCCGTTACGGATGAGGCTATTGGCAAAGGTGTTGGTGAAACAAGAAAGAGCAGCCGCGCAGAGAAGCCGGGCGCCGTAATGATCATTCCTCAGTTCCTCATCTGAAAAGCCGGTCCGGTTGATTCTGATTTCCGGCAGGGCTGCGGCCCCTATCGTGAGATGATGTACCTCAGCACTCTCACGATTGTATTTGACAATAACTTTTTCGTTGTTGCTCATAACCAAGACTCCTCTTTAAGAAATGATGTTAACCGAGATTATGCGGTACCTGAACGAGCATAATACTCCATCAAGCTCCTACTGGTCAATCAATAATCCAAGCGTCACTCATGCCCAAACACCGCCCGATAGCGGAGTGCCAGGGGAAACGCCGAAGCGGCATGCAACCACCAGCGCCGTGAAGGGTTGAACCACAGGCAGCCTCAGAGGCCTGCCAGCGCCGCCTCTAAATCAGCCCTGAGGTCCTCTATATCTTCTATTCCGGCGCTATAACGAATTAATCCCTCTGGCACGCCTGAGGCAGCTATTTCCTCATCATTCAGTTCAAGATGGCTGGTCAGGGCCGTTGGGCCTGCCACGGTTTCAATCTGTCCGAGATTTGGCGCCAGATACGCATATTGTAAGCGGGATAGAAAGCGATCCGCGGCCTCCATCCCCCCCTTGAGTTCAAAGCTGAGAACGCCCCCAAAACCACGCATCTGTCGCCTGGCGGCTTCATGGGTCGGATGGCTTTTAAGGCCCGGGTAATTGACATACTCCACTTTGGGGTGTTGCTCCAGAAAATGCGCCAGGGTCAAAGCGTTTTCATTGTGCCGCTCTATTCGCAGACCCAAGGTTTTAAGGCTGCGCAAAAGCATATACGCGCTATTGGGGTCAAGGGAAGGCCCTGTGAGCTCTCGAAAGCGGAATATTTTTGTAATGAGTTCCTTGGAGCCGCAGACCACGCCGCCCATGACATCCCCATGACCGCACAGGAATTTGGTAGCGCTGTGGATGACAAGGTCGGCGCCTAGGCTCAAGGGATTCTGATTAATGGGCGTGGCAAAGGTATTGTCAACAATGACGACCGCGCCGACCGCGTGCGCCGCCTTTGAGAGCCGGGCCAGATCGAGTACCTTGATGGCCGGATTGGTTGGCGATTCCAGGTATAAAATATCACAGCCGCCTGCGATAGAGGCCTCGATGGCTTCAAGATTGTCAGTATCGCAGACGTGGCAGTCAATACCGAAGCGAGGTAAAATTTGTGTGAAATGAAGAAAGGTCGCGCCATAAACGTCACGGACGGAAACCGCTCGCTTCGACGCCTCCAGCAAGGCAAAAAGCGTGGTGCTGATGGCCGCCATGCCGGTGGCGAAACTAGTTGCGGCCTCCGCTCCTTCCAAAACCGCCATTTTCTCCTCAAACAGGCTCGTGGTCGGGTTTGTATTGCGGCTGTATAGGTCCCCCGGTTTTTCTCCCAGCGCGACGGCGCGCCACTCCTCAAGATTGTCGAAAGCAAAGGCCGAATTTTGACAAATGGGCGGCATTATGGCCCGGGTGCTGGGATCAATAGGGTTGGCCAGATGGACCGAACGGGTTGACGGCCCTGGTTTCTTTTTCATGAAACTGCCTCCTGATCTGATTGTTGAACCTGGCTTTTAAACGGCCCTGGTTCGGCGTGAATATATTTACTCATTTGTCAGAGCTTATACCAGTTTGCTGCGAAAATCCAAGCCTTCCTAATGGTCGGATATGGCGCTTTCTGTTTCCAGAAATACCATCCAGACCCGGGTTCAAAAGATGATCAAGGCCGGGGTCCTGGATATCGTCGGGCGGATTGATTCGGACACCATCCCCAACCATCAGATTGTAGTGATCGGCGCTATCCCTGCTCAGGCCGGGACATTCTGGCCCATTGACCTCAATGAGCACCTGGCCCTGACGAACGATCTTCTTTGAAAGAGCGGCTTTCTTTTCCGGAATCCCCTCTCTAGGTAGTCGCCGTCGGCTTTAACTTATTGGAAGTGTTTTTGGTATAGCTTAAGCGCCTGTTCTTTATCCTCGCGAACACCAGGATCAACAGGGTCAGGCGCGTTCAAGACCGCTTCAAGCTCCTTTTTGGCCAGGTCTTTTTCCTTCATGCCCAGATATGTTTCGGCAAGGAACACGTGGGTCATAAAGTTATCAGGGCTAATTTCCTGGGATTTTTTTAAATATTCGACAGACTCCTTCTTGCTGCCTCCCGCGATCCAGGGAAGCTTAAAGGCTATTCGTCCCAAGATTCGATAGGCGCCCCCTTCATCATGGGTCGGGTCCAGCTCAATAACCCTGTTCATCTCGTTCTTCACTGGTTCGAGCAGGCTCAAGCTCTTGAGGATCCCTTTCACCTCCCCGTAAGCACAATAATGGACTCCCAGCCAGTAATGGCACGGGATACAGTCATCTTTGAGGGAGACGCCCTTTTGGGCATAAGCGACGCCTTTATTGAAGATGGCGGCCCTTTCTTCCTTTGGACTGTGTATCCCCAGCCAGTAGAGAATTCGGGACAACTTCCAGAGGGCTTCCACGCGGTTGGGGTCATTGGCCAGGACATCTTCGTAAATACGGATATAAACTTTCACTTTTTCAAGGTCAGCGCGCTGTGGGTATAGGGCGTCCGCCTCGGCCATCTTGGCCTGGATATCCATTGCGCCGGAGGCCCCCATCAAAACAAAGACCCCCATGAACAGGCCTACAAGACCTGCTATTAAACACCGTTTCATCGTTTGTATTCCCCCTTGGCTCTGCTTTTGTATCACCGTAATTGACCTGTGAACCTGGTCAAACGATTTTATTATATCAAATCGCTTGAACCTCTCCAACAGGATAAATTCAGATGTAGGTCAGGGTGCGAAGCTCCCTGACATAAGACATGGTTAAGATTGTCAGGGAGACCCGCTTCGCGGGCCACCTTGACCTACAAGCCTAATCCAGAGCTATGTATTTGCATTATGTCTTGAAATGAGCCACTATAAACTAAGCTGCACAGCGGAGATTAAAACGGCCTGATGTCATTGATACAGCGCTAGGCACAGCCGGACAAAGGAGGTTAACAGGCTCATGACATGGATTTCATTTCCAGAGGATTTTCTATGGGGCACGGCTACTGCGTCTTACCAGATCGAAGGCGCGGTCAAAGAGGGTGGAAAAGGGGAGTCCATCTGGGACAGGTTTGCCCACACACCCGGAAAAATCAGGGATGGCTCCACCGGGGATAGAGCCTGCGACCACTATCATCTTTACCGGGAAGATGTAGCCCTGATGAAGGAGCTGAAGCACAAGGCCTACCGCTTTTCCATCTCATGGCCTCGCATTTTGCCCGAGGGCCGGGGCCGGGTGAACCGGGAAGGACTGGATTTCTACTCCCGGTTGGTGGACGCTCTGCTGGACGCGGAGATCGAGCCCATGGTGACCCTGTATCACTGGGACCTGCCTCAGGTCCTGGAGGACAGGGGCGGCTGGGCCGCGCGCGACATTACAGGCTGGTTTGGAGACTATGCCTTTACCGTGGCTGGGTATCTGGGTGACCGCGTCAAGCTGTGGACCACCTTAAACGAGCCGCAGATGTTCTCCCTGCTGGGATACATGATTGGGGTTCACGCCCCAGGCGTGACCGACCTCCAAAAATATTTTCCTGTGTCCCACCATATAAATCTGGCTCATGGACAGGGAGTCCAGGCCATTCGTAATGAATCTCCTACGGCTCAGGTTGGCACTGTGCTTCAATGCCCGCCCATCCACCCTGTCACGGAGTCCGAAGAAGACCATAGAGCGGCGCGGGTTATGGATGGTTTGTTGAATCGTTGGTACGCGGAGCCGGTCCTGCTCGGACGCTATCCCGAAGATATGCTGGACCTTTTGGAGTCCTACAACCTGCCTTTCGAGGAGGGTGACCTTGACCGCATTCACCAGCCTTTAGACTTCGTCGGCCTGAACGTGTACACCAGGCTCTTTGCCCGGCATGATCCGAGCGTGTCCTTGCTTGAGGCCACTCTGGCTGTTGACCATAAAATATCGGGCGCGGAGTACACGGCCATGGGATGGGAGGTCTATCCTCGGGCGATTTACGAATCGCTCTTGCGCTTCAAGGAGGAGTGGAGTGACCCGGCTGTTTTTATCACCGAAAACGGCGCGGCCTATGACGACCGGCTGGTAGACCAGACGGTAGAGGACAAACAGCGCCTTCAATATTTTCAGAAATACCTGGCCCAGGTGCGGCGAGCCATAGACCAGGGGGTTAAAGTCAAGGGCTATTTCGCCTGGTCGCTTCTCGACAACTTTGAATGGGCCGAAGGATACACCAAACGTTTCGGCTTGGTGCATGTGGACTTCAACACCTTAAAGCGGACTCCCAAGACCAGCGCCTTCTGGTACCGGGAAGTGATTGCATCAAGCGGTTTTGAGTTGCCGGATTAGTTGCTTTTTTATCTTGTCAGGGGGGAACTTTTAAAAATTTTCGTTAACCCTCCCCTGAACCCCCTTTAAAAATTTTCCACAGGGTTCCCCCAGAAATATCATCAACCCTTTAAGCCCGGCGGATATTATGTTAAAGGTAAGCTGTTGATTTTAAAGTGATGATAAAAAGCGGTGGCTGGAAAACGAAAAAGAGCGCTATGGATTTTGATCCTGCTCATTCTGGCAGGCCTTTTGATCGGCTTCAGTGTGGGTATTATTCTGTCTGTTACCCGGGACCTGCCTCAAATTCAGGCTCTGGAGGAGTTTCAGCCCAGTGCCGCTACTCGAGTCTACTCCGCTGATGGACAGCTTCTAGCCCAGTTCTTCATTCACCGGCGCCTGCCCGTCTCCGGGGACAGTATTCCGCACGACCTGAAGAAGGCCGTTATATCCGTGGAAGACCGGCGTTTCTACCGGCACGCCGGACTTGACGTCATACGCAATTTTGGAGCCTTGATCAAAGACATTCAGGCCCGGGGCCTGGTTCAAGGCGCTTCGACTATTACGCAGCAGCTGGCCCGCAACCTCTTCCTCACCCCGGAAAAGACCATTACCCGAAAACTTAAAGAGATCTTCCTGGCCTTACAGATCGAGCGGCGCTACACCAAGGATGAAATCCTTGAGCTGTACCTGAATCAGATTCCCTTTGGCACCGGGGCCTATGGGGTCGAAGCGGCGGCTGAAATTTACTTTGGCAAGAAGGCCTCGGACCTCACCCTGCCCGAATGCGCCCTTTTGGCCGGACTGCCTCGCTCCCCAGCCCGCTACTCCCCTTTTAATCATCCCCAGAAGGCCCTGGCTCGACGCCGGGTTGTGTTGCGGGTCATGCTTCGGGATGGACACCTGAACAGGGAGCAGTTCGAAACCGCGGTCAAGGCGCCTCTCAAGCTGGTCCCTCGCGCCGCCGCTCAAAATATAGCCCCTTATTTTTCCGAACACATCAGGCGTCTGCTGGTGGAAAAGTTCGGCCAGAACATGGTGTATCGAGGCGGGCTCGAAGTTCAGACCAGCCTGAATTATCACATCCAGGAAATTGCCGAAAAAACCCTGGTTCGTGGACTGAGGGACCTGAACAGACGGCTGGCCCGAAGCCGATCCGCCCATGCGGCCGGCGCCTCAGGGGATGAGGCCGTTCAGGGCGCCCTGGTGGTCCTCGAACCGGGCACCGGCCGGATTATAGCCATGGTGGGAGGAAAAAATTTTTCAGAAAGCCCTTTCAACCGCGCCGTGCAGGCGTTTCGCCAGCCGGGTTCCGCTATTAAGCCCATTATCTATGCCGCGGCTGTCGAGTCGGGTCTGACCCAGGCCGATCGCCTCTGGGACGCTCCGATCACCTTTAACCTGCCAGGCCGCAAAGACCCCTGGAAACCTCAAAACTACAGCCGCCGCTTTGAAGGGGAGATAAGCTTGCGCCGGGCCTTGGAGATATCGGAAAACATCCCGGCCATCAAGCTGCTGCAAAAAGTCGGCATTGGCAATGTCATCCGCACGGCTCGAAGTATGGGGCTGACTTCACCGCTCGGCCGTAACCTGGCCCTGGCTCTGGGGACCTCGGAGGTTACTCTGATCGAGCTTGTTTCGGCCTATAACTGCCTGGCCGGAGGCGGCGTCTGGATCGAGCCGTGGGGGATAGCCCAGGTTCGAGACCGCAGCGGGCTGGTCATTTTCGAGGCTCAACCACAGCGCCGGGCGGCACTTTCTCCAGAAACAGCTTATATCATGACCGATATGCTCAAGGGGGTCATAACCCATGGCACCGGCCGAAAGGCCAGGGTCCTTAAGCGGCCTCTGGCCGGGAAGACCGGAACGACCGACAGATACCGGGACGCTCTTTTTGTAGGATACTCGCCCCAGATGACTGTCGGGGTCTGGGTGGGCTATGATTCCGGCCGTGTTTTAGGCTGCGGTGAGACAGGCGCTCGCGCGGCCCTGCCTGTCTGGGTTGAGTTCATGGAGCAGGCCCTTGCAGGTAAACCGACGCACGATTTCAAGCGGCCGGTCAATATCGTTATGGTTCTCATGGACCGCATCACAGGCGCCCGCGTCAGTCCCGATGCTCCGGGAATGGTTGAAGCCGCTTTTAAAACAGGAACCGAGCCCAAGGATTAGGGCGCGTCTTGCGTTGTCCGGGAAAGGGTTGATTTAATCGCCTTTGAATCGGTCGAAGATCTCAACAAATTTTTCCTCACAGGTCAGGAAGGCATCAACCACGCTCGGATCAAAATGGGTGCCTTTTTCGTCTATAATTATGGCCTTTGCTAAATCATGGGTATAAGCGGTCTTATACACTCTTTTATGAACCAACGCGTCATAGACGTCCGATAACGCCACGATGAGGGCGGAAAGAGGAATTTCATTTCCCTTGAGGCCATTGGGATATCCGGTGCCGTCAAATTTTTCATGATGTGAAAGGGCGATTTCAGCGCTCATCTGTAAGTAGTCTGCGTTCGGATACCTCTTCAAAGCCTCATTCAGGGTTTCAAATCCAATGATGCTATGGGTTTTCATGACCTTAAATTCTTTGTCATCCAGCCGTCCCGGTTTGAGCAGTATATAGTCAGGAATACCTATCTTGCCAATATCATGCAAGGGGCTACTCAGGAAGATATTGTCAATGAATTGATTGTTTATTTTTAGAGCGGGATTGTTTGACTGCGCCAGGGTTTCAGCCAATGTTTTTGAATAAAAACGAATACGTTCCAGGTGGTTGCCCGTTTCAGGATCACGCGACTCGGCCAGTTTGGCCAGAGAAAATATAACGATGTCCCTGACTACAAAACCTAGTATCCTCTCTCCTGCCCCGATTCTTACGGCCAGCTCCGCTTTTACAAAGGGCTTTGTAATGAAATCATCAGCCCCGGCATTCATGCCCACGACAATATCATGGACGTCTTCTTTTGAGGTTACCATGATAATGTATGTATACTGGCTTCCTTCACCTTCTCTTATTTTCCTGATCAGACTCAGGCCATCCATCCCGGGCATTACCCAATCGGTGATGACCATCCTGGGCTTCTCATTCTGAAAGATTTCCCATCCTTGGCATCCATCTGAGGCCACGAGAGTCTTGTGGCCTAAGCCCTGGATCAATTTATCTATTTTCTTGCGGCTTACAAGCTCATCATCCACAACCAGAATTCTCATAAAAGGAACTCCTTGATTTTCTCTGCTTATTTAGTGATCTCTGGCATAATCTTCTAAACGGGAAACCTCTTTTTGAAGTTTTTCGAGAATCTCAAGGCTTCCTTCCAGCCTTCCGGATTTTACGATGCTTTCAAGCTTAAAAGCAATCCTGGAAAGATCATCCGCCGTCAGATTCGCCGCACCACCCTTAATGGAATGTGCCTCTCTCCCGACAACCTCAGCCTCCCCATTGGATATAGCCTGGTGAATAGTTCCGATCTGAGCCCTGGCTTTCTCAAGAAAACCATCCAGGACCTCTATTAGAAACTCCTTATCCCCCTCAAATTCCTCCACGGCCTTTTCAAAATTCATAGGAGCATCTTTTTCAATGTTTTTATCTTTTGATTGCTCCTCCCTGAATTCACCTCCTGACCCCATTTTTGGCACGACCCATTTTTCCACCATGGCCAGGAGTCCTTTCTTCTTTAAGGGCTTGGCAATATAGTCGTCCATGCCCACCGCCAGGCATTTTTCTCGATGATCTTTCAGGGCGTGCGCGGTCATGGCGATGATGGGTGTTCTTTCCAATCTGGCTGAACCTTGTTTATCGGTTAATTTATTGAGATTTGCCTCCAGGTTTCGAATGGCCTTTGTGGCCTCATATCCGTCCATCACGGGCATTTCTATGTCCATCAGGATGAGATCGTAATGTTTTCGCTTACAGGCCTCGACCGCACCCCGGCCGTTTTCCGCGAGATCAACCTGGTATCCTACTCGGTTAAGATGCCTCATGGCCACCTGCTGATTCGTGGGGTAGTCTTCGGCTAAAAGTATCTGGACCTCTTTCCTAGACTCCTCGGCTATACTATGTCTAGTGACCAGTTTTGGGGCTATCTTCATCTCCTCCGCCATGGCCAGACCCAAAATAGATTCAATGGCCTTGCGCAGTTCGTCCCGCTTAATCGGCTTGGTTAAATACCCTTCAATCCCTATATCAAGGCAGCTTTTACCGTCCCCGATCCGACCAATTGAGGTGAGGACTAAAATCGGGACTTTTTTTAGAGCCTCCCTTGACCTGATTTCCTTGGCCAGGTCAAAGCCGGACATCTCAGGCATTTGCAAGTCCAATAACATAAGGTTGAAAGGATCGTTCGATGAAACAGACTCCCCGAGAACGGATAGGGCTTCTTTCCCGCCGGGCACACTCACCGGCCGGCAGCCCCAGGAGGTAAGATACTTAATCAGGATAAATCGGTTGATCTGGTTGTCATCCACCACCAGCACCCTTAAATCGCTCAGATCAACATCTTCTCTCGCCAGGACGGCTTGCTGACCTGTTTGTTTGGCAAGGACTACGGTAAACCAGAATGTACTTCCCTTATTCACTTCACTCTCTACGCCGATTTCCCCTGCCATCAGGTCTGTCAGTTGTTTGGATATGGTGGTTCCCAGGCCGGTCCCACCGTACTGCCTGGTAGTCGAGCCGTCCGCCTGGGTGAAGCCATTGAAAATCACGGCCTGTTTGTCTTCAGGTATGCCGATGCCCGTGTCCTTCACCAGGAAACGGAGCCTGACCCTGTCGCCCAGGTCCTCGACCATCTCTCCCTTGATATATACCTCTCCCTCATGCGTAAATTTCAGGGCGTTGTCAGCCAGATTCACCAGGACCTGCCTCAGCCGGGCCGGGTCGCCGATTAATTGAGCTGGAACATCGGGAGACAGATAGGAGATGAACTCCAGGCCCTTCTGATCCGCTCTAGAAGCGATGCTGTTGGCCATATCCTCGACCAGGACCCTAAGGTCAAAGGGAATCTCTTCCAGTTCAAGCATCCCGGCCTCAATCTTGGAAAAATCGAGTATGTCAGTGATAAGGCCGAGCAGGGAATCGGCTTCGGCGCTGATGGTATGGAAGATGTTTCTCTGGTTGTCGTCAAGGTCGGTATCAAAGGCCAGTTCTATCATGCCGATGATTCCGTTCAAAGGGGTCCTGATCTCATGGCTCATGTTGGCCAGAAACTCGCTCTTGGCCTGGCTGGCAGCCTCGGCAGCCGCCTTGGCTTGCTCCAGGGACTCGACCCACTTGCGCGCGGTGATATCCCGGGCCACCCCCTGAATGGCATAGGGCTTACCATCACGGTGGAGAAGGGTCCCGCTGCTCTCTATGTATACTTCTTGGCCGTCCTTGCGCCTTAATTTGTACTCGGTTAAATCTTCCTGAAAACCGATTTTTTTAAGGGATTCAATAGTTTTAAAAGCTTTTCCCAATTGATCAGGGCTCAGCAGTGAGGCAAAATTAAGAGTGAGGGCCTCCTCCTTGGTATAACCCAGCAGTTTCAAGGCCGCCGGGTTGGCATCAATGAATTTGCCTTCAAAATCATGAACGTAAATGCACTCGAGCGCGCCGTCAAAAAGAGCCCGGTACCGCGCCTCGCTTTCCTTGATCGCCTCTTCGGCACGCTTGCGCTCGGTGACATCCCGGGCGATCCCCCGGAATCCTATGGGCTGACCTTCGGGGTCTCGCAAAATAGACGCGGACATCTCATGAAAGCTGATACTCCCATCTTTTGCGATAATTCTATGGTCTATTATTTTTTTGGGTTTCCCTGTCCGGTAAATTTGATTAAAAGCTTGTAATGTTTTTTTTGCGGTTTCCGCAGAGGTATAATCCCGGTTATCCATAGTCATTAATTCGTCCCGGGGATATCCCATTATTTTACACAATGAATCATTGAAAAAGGTGAATTTTCCGGTAAGATCAACCTCAAAGTAACCCTCTTCAATGCTCTCAAGGATGGTTCGATATCTTTCTTCACTTCTACGAAGCGCCTCCTCGGCCTGTTTGCGTTCAGTGATGTCACGGGCAATACCTCGGAACCCGATTGGACGGTCTTTTTGGTCCTGTATCAAGGAGGTGGACAGCTCAAGAACCCTTGTACTTCCGTCTTTTTTAATGAGTTCATAGTCCATTATTTCCGCCGATTTTCCTGTGCGGTAAATTCGATTAAAGACTTGATACAATTTCTCGGCGACTTCAGGAGTAGAGTACTCCCGGTTGTCCATACCCATAAATTCGTTCCTGGAATAACCTGATATTTTAAGCATGGCGTCATTGAAGAAAGTCATCTTCCCGGTAAGATCAATTTCGAAGTAACCATCATCAATGCCTTCGAGGATGGTTCTGAACTTTTCCTCGCTCTGCCTGAGCGCCTCCTCGGCACCCTTTTGCTCGATGGTTCGTCCTATTCGCTCAGCAATGCCATTGATCAGGCTTCTCTCTTCTTTAAGGAACGGCCCCTCATCGCTTTCCGGTTTTTCTTCCACATAATAAACCTCAATGGTGCCGACCTTTTCATGATGGAGAGTGATATCACTGGCCTGTTTCCAGACTGTTTCCTGAAAGTTTTTAGTTCTGAATTCTCGATCTTCCAGCACGACTCGGGCACAAGCACTTTCCGGATACTGGTAGCCAGGAGGCACAAGGTCCACCGTCCCCTGAAGTATCTCTTCCAGCGAAATGCCCGGCTTTTCGACAAGCTTGGAAATACTGTAAAGGCAATTCAATTCCTTGATCCGCTCGCTAAGGTCGCGTGTTTGCTTCAGCAGCGCTTCCTCCACCCGCTTCAATTCGGTGATGTCCATGTAGTTGCTCATAGCTGCTTGCTGGCCGTCATATTGAATGGAGATAACTGTCTCGATCACATCTCTGGTTTCCCCATTTTTATTAATGACCCTGTATTCATACGGGTGGGAAAGCTCGCCCTTCAACATCCGCACCGCATTTGCCCGGACGGTCTCTCTGTCCTCAGGATACACCATACTCAAGGGTTCCTTCCCAATTAATTCATCTTCGGAATAGCCTGTATCCCTCTGAAATTGCGGATTCGTGTATACGAACTTTCTATCCTGGACAATGTATATTCCAACCGGTGAGCTAGAAGTCATGGTTTCATACAGCGCCGCTGAATCTTTTGTCCCTTTTTCCATTTCCCCCTTGGCGTGCTTGCGCCTATCTTCCGATGTTTCTAACTCAGTATCCCTCCGGCGCAGCTCAACCAGTTCACTAATGAGTTGCGCCTTTGTTTTTCTTTCATCTTTCATTTCTTGTCTCCTCAAGATAAAAAAAAGCCCACCTCCGTTGAGAGATGGGGTCTCTGGGCAACTGATCCATGATTCTCTAGCTTGAAGTAAATGGGCATAGTACAATTTAAGAATACTACTAAACCATTGATTAGTCAAGCATATTCGTTAAACCAATCATTCCCACAGCATTTATTCTTAAAGTTTATCTATAACTGTCATTCATTTTTATACGTCGAAATATGAGATACCTAACGGCTGGTAAAAGAACTTTCCAATTAGAGTTTCTGAAAAAAAACTTCTTTTATGGATTCACTCTCTGGCGGAAAAGACAGCTTTAGTTGTCGTGATTCCTGCGGAAGCGGGAATCAATATGCCGAAACCAAGAGATCAAGCTGAGCCCTGCATTTCTTTAAATAAAAACGAATTTAGTGGAAGGAAAGGGCCAGATCAGAACTTTATTTTCATTCTTAAGAGAATAACCTTAGAAAGTACATCTTATGATGATTGGTAAAAGAACTTTTAGAAGAAATTAAAAGAGAGATTGATTCACAGGGCCTGTCCAGTGAGAGAGCGAAGGGCTCGCAACAACACGCTATTAATAGTTTTATAAAATTCACCCGCGAGGAGCGTCAGAGGCGAAGGAATTCTAAAATTTATAGTCGGTGAGTTGCTCCCGGTTTCTTTGGACACGAAATTGCATTAACGTGAGAAGAAGTTGTTCAAGGAGGTCGGGTCATGAAAGAGGAGAGGAAAATAATAGGAGAGATCGTTGGCATGACGGAGGGAGCCCGAAGGGCGACCGGAGGCAAGCCAACGACTGGCGGCCAGGGTGGACCCCTGGGGCCGAAACAGCGCTGGAGTGTCAGCCGAAAAAAGGAAG
>JAFDHD010000042.1 GCA_019308995.1 Deltaproteobacteria bacterium
TGGCAGGTGGATTCCCTGGATTCAGTCGCCATTTCGGACAGGATGAAAAACCTCGAGTATGATTTTGCCCAAGGCGGCTGGACATGGATTTACGATCCTGACCTACAGGCCACCGGGCTGTATCATCCTGACGGCGGCTTCAACTATGGCCGCAGCAACAATGAAAAGGCCATTGAACTCATCCTGGCCGGTCGAAAGGAAGTGGACTTGGTCAAGAGGCAGAAGATTTACTTTGATCTCGAAAAAGTCCTTTATGACAACTACGAGGACGCCTGGATGTGGTGGGAGATGTGGCCCACGGCTTACAGTAAAAAAATTAAAGGTTACAACCACAAGATGTCGGTCAGGCACAAAGAGGTCTGGTCCTGGTCTCACCCCAACTGGTTCGAGGGTGGAAGGCGTTAATTATAGGAACAGAAGTAATAGCAAGCATATAACCTTAACCCAGCGGGCGGTCTGATGGAACATGGTTTCACAGGCCGCCCGTAAATTTTACTGGTAGATTTACAACTTCTCCAGAGGGCCGGACGGATCAATCATCTTCATGGAAGCGGTGCTTTTTCATGAAAAGATTTCATCTCGCTATAACCAGTCCCTCTACTATTGACACCTGGATAATGTTATGAGTTAATCACATTTCGAAGGACTTTCAATTATACAATCAAGAAAAAACAAAAAGGAGGTAAGCCATGGCTTGGGAAGATTTAAAAGAGATTTTTCGGCCGGAAACCGTTCATATGGGAATAATGGCAGTTGATGAGGAAGAGTGTACAAGTTGTGGATTATGCATTGAAAACTGTCCCTTCAGGGCCTGGGAGATGGATGAAAACGACATTCCCAGGCTAAAGGACGTGTACGAGTGCTTCAGCTGCTACAACTGCATGGTAGCCTGTCCGGTCGAGGCCATCTCTATCGTGGAATCGTACCATGTGGACAGCGGCTTCTATGCCTCTGAACCGAACCCTATCCCGGCCAAGATGCCTTTCGACCCCAGGGACGCCGAAGGGAATACGGATGAGTGGAATACCATTGAGAGAGCGATCTTTGAACGGCGGAGCGTCCGAAACTTCAAAGAAGACCCGGTCCCTGAAACCATTATCCGGCGGGTGCTTGAAGCGGGCCGATTCGCGCCCACCAGCGGGAACTGTCAGCCCTGGAAATTCGTTGTCGTTACGAACAAGGCCATGATCACTGAGATGAATGAGGCCATGTACGCCGTGCTGGCCGGGATGTATAACATGTACACAGATGACGAACAGACGAAAAATGTGCTCGTTCCCATGTATGAGGCCGACCCGAATCCCGGCCTATGGGATCCCCGCATCATCCTGGGCGGCATCGGCAGCGTCTCCCGGAAAAATGCCCCGGTTTTTCTGAACGCGCCGGTGGTCATCCTCATAGCGTGCGACGACCGGGCCATCGGCGGCCCGCAGATTCAGGCGGGTATCTGCGGCCAGAATATGAATCTCGTGGCCAACTCGCTCGGAATCAAGGCCTGCTGGGTGGGGTTCAGCCAGACCCTCGAGATGGTTCCGCCTGTCAAAGAAAAACTCGGGCTCAAACCACCCTGGAGAATTAACAACGCGCTTGTCTTAGGCTACCCCAAATTCAAGCAGGAAGGGGTTGTGCCGCGGGAGTACAGGCCGGTGATCTGGCTCCGCGAAGGCAAGGAAGGTTCCGAGATAGATTAAAAACACGATAATTATCAGTAAGTAAAGAGTGATTGATCTGGCGAATCAACTCAGCCGCTAATGGAGATTTTTCCTTATGAATTACGTGAAAGGTGTTTCAATTAACTCCTGCCTGGGGCAACGTAAGATTGATACCCAAGGATCCCCGGTCGGCATGGTCAGAATGGATGTAAACCACTCCTACGCCGGCATCGGGGACCTGCTCATGGACTATATCAATAACTCGGACCAGGAGGCCTGGGAGAAAATCACGGCCAAGATCAACTACACCTTTGAAAACCTTAATCTGGCCTTGACTCCGCTAAACGGGGAAACGAACTTCATTCATGAAATAAACGCCAGGGTTTCAAGGGGGCAGAAGCTCCTCTTTAAACCCAACCTGGTTAATATCCACAACATAGACCCGCGCACTCACGGCCCCGGCTTTGGGAACACCGCCTGCACCGAATGGGCCTTTATCGCGGCCTTGATGAGATGGTTTCATGACAACGCGGGCGTCAGCTACTGCCAGATGAGTCTCGGCGAGGCCGCCACCACCATGGCCTCAGCGGCCAGTTTGTATTCCATGATTAATCCCCAAGGTAAAGCGGTAACCACCGAGGCCGTCATCGAAGGCAAGGCCGGCGATTTCTACGGGGGATGGGGATTCTATTTCGCCCGGAAATATCTGGCCGAGACCCTCGAACCATCGAGCGCCGAGGACCCCATGAAAGGCTTTGATGATAGTGTGGCCGGAAATTACATCCCGCCGGGGCACGTTGCGGACAGGCTCATGGTTTACGATCTGAATCGTATCTGCGACGATCCGAACAAGGGACGGGAGGTCGAGGTCCCGGGCGGGGTCAATTTCAGCTCCATTACTCTGCACAAGGCCGTTGTCGGCGGGAACCCGGCCGATGCGGAGGACACTCGCTCCTACCCGGGGTGCGTCCTGATCAACGTGCCCAAGCTCAAGATGCATAATATCGCCATCTTTACCAATGTCATCAAGAACCTGGGCATTGGCCTTTATCCGATGCAGGCGGCCAGTGAAGGCGGCTGTTCATGGGATTACAGCTTCCCTCACACCGATGTGCCAGGCATGAAGGCGCGCATCCCGCACCAGGTTTGGGAGGCCGAGATAGACCACGAAACCGCCATGCCCAAAAGAGACGCCAGTGGCAGTTATATCGTTCGCAAGACCGGCGGCCTTCCCGCGACTATGATTGACATCATCAAGGCGGTCAGCAATCAAGGCATCTTCATGTTCCATGCGGTTGACGCCATCGAGGCCATTGATTGGGACAATACCGGTTTTGTGCCCGATACGAAACGGGCCGAAGGTCTGGTTTTTACCGGTCTCGACCCGGTGGCGACCGACCTTTTATGCGCCCGTTATGTTTTCAGCAATGTGCCTCTGGAGGAGGCAATCCAGGTTGATCTGGACGATGGAACAGGCGGCCGGTTTCCGCAGAAGGCGCCGGTGCCAAAAGTTGAAGGCAGTGATATCGTAACAGGTACAGGCTATGACTGCCCGCTTGCCCGCGACATATCTTTCGCTCACGCCGAAAAAAACGGGCTGGGGCAGAGAAAGTATTATGTGGTCGGCCACGATATCCTGACCGGCGCCCCGCTTGTTTCGCTTGAGGGCCACTTAGGCACGGTAAAAGACGGCGCCTTCTCAGACGTCTTCACTCAAAATCTTTATTATGACGTGAGCAAGATTTGCTGGGATTTACAGCTGACCTCGTTCAAATACCTCGAAGCCGCAGACTCCCTGGAAGGCGCCTCATATAAGGAAAAATTCTTAGAAGCCTTTGACGAGAACGGCGACGGTGTCGTCACCTATGAGGATTTTGGAAAAAAGGGCCTTTGGGGTGTCCTGCTTTATACCGGAGCCATGTCGGCCTCCAGGATGGGCTCGGAGCTTCTCGGCTTTATGAAAGGCAGTTTTCTATCCAGTATGACCACTACCAAATGCTGTAACCCGCTGTGGAACCCCGGGGGGCACGATATCCTGGACGGTTTTTCCATGAACGTGAATTGCCAGGTCGCCTACCGGTTGTCCCGGGCGGACAATGAAGGCCAGGACCCTTTTCTTCCTTCCCTGACCTGGGGCAAGGGGAGGTGGCCCAGCTTTCAGTTCGCCAACTACGTTCGCATAGGGACCGTGCTATACGGCCCTGATTTTCCCAGCAAGGTAAATTCAGAACAGGGCATGTACAGCCAGGCCTTTCGCTACGCCGACTTGACTCAGAATCAGGGTCGTTATGCCCTTGCTGAAGCGGCCGCGCCTGGATCAGACGCCTTACAGCTTTATGTGGTCGAGGTAAAAAATGGACAGGCAAAGCCAATGGATTTTACCATCTATGTGCCTGCTGGCTATGCCAAATTCAACGGGATGGAGGTTCCTAATATTGAAGAAACAACCGACCCGAACAAGCTGCTCACGGCCAGGTTTCAGGACGGTCAGGAAATTTGGGCGGAATTAATGGCTTAACGAATAAGCCCGGCAGCTTGAACTGAAGAAAGAAGGAGAAAAGCGAGATGAGCAAAGTCATAATCACTGTGGCGGTCATCGGAGCTGGACCGACGCGGGAGCAGAGTCCATATATCCCCATCACACCTGCCGAGATCGCGGACTCAGCGGTGGAGGCCTTTAACGAAGGGGCCAGCATCGCTCATATCCACGTTCGCAATCCTGAAACAGGAGAGCCGTCGAATGAGGTCCATCTCTTCGAGGAGGTGGTTGAGCGCATCACGGGAAGATGCAATATCATCCTCAACCTTTCTACCGGCGCCGGAGGTGGTCTTTACATCGGGCCGGATGGAACGACATTGACAGACGATATACAAAGCGCCGAAAGAAGGGTCGAACATGTCCTGAAGCTCAGGCCTGAGATGTGCTCCCTTGATATTGGCACCATGAACTTCGGAATCGGGATATTTGCCAATACCCAAGGCATCGTGGATAAAATGGCCGAACTGATAAAAGGGGCCGGCGTCAAGCCGGAGGTGGAACTCTTTGATGCCGGCCATATCGAAATCGCCAGGCGGCTGCTCTCTTTGGGCCTGGTGGAGGAGCCGCCCCACTATCAACTCTGCCTGGGCACTCAGGGCGGCCTGGCCGCCACTCCGAAGAACGCGGTCCATTTTTCTGAATGCCTCCCTCCCGGCGGCACCTGGTCCGTCTTTGGCGTGGCCCAGACACAGTTTCCCATGGTGGCCATGGGCGCGCTTCTGGATGGACATATCAGAGTCGGGTTTGAAGATAATCTTTACATGAAAAGAGGCGTCAAAGCCGAACGGAACGCTGACCTTGTCAAGCGGGCCGCCGATATCATCAAGGACCTCAACAAGGAGGTGGCTTCGGTAGACGAGGCGCGGGAGATACTGAGGCTCAAGAAGAAGTGATGCCGCGTCCAACGGACTATTTTATCGGAGACAGCGAATCTGCACGGCTGGCGTCATAGAGGAGATTTTTATGAGTAATTCTGAGAAAGATTCAGACGAAAACTGGGCGCCTGAGATCGAAGAGCTTCATCGTCGCGAGAGCCTGACTGCTCAAATGGGTGAACCGGGACGGATTGAAAGACAGCGCGCCGCGGGCCGCCTCACGGTTCGAGAACGAATTGATAAACTGCTCGATCCCGGGACGTTCCATGAGACGGGTGGTATTGTCGGAGCTCCAACCTATGAAGGAGACCGACTCGTCAAACTGCGCGCCTCTAATTTCATCATGGGCCGAGGACGTATTAATAATCGTCAGGTCGTGGTTGGAGGCGACGATTTTACCATTCGCGGCGGAGCGGCTGACGCGGCTATTGGACGCAAGGCTCCCTACGCCGAGCAGATGGCCCTTGAGCTTCGTCTGCCCATGATCCGGCTCATCGAGGGGACCGGCGGCGGCGGGAGTGTCAAGACCCTGGAGACGATGGCCGGGACCTATGTGCCGGCAAATCCGGCCATGGACACCATGGTGGCTTTATTGGAGACCGCTCCTGTCGTAAGCGCCGCCCTCGGACCAGTGGCCGGACTCGGCGCGGCTCGAGTCGTTTTTTCACATTTCTCCATTATGCCCAAGAAGACGGCTCAGGTTTTTGTGGCCGGGCCGCCGGTGGTGCTCCCGGCCACCGGGCAGGATTTCAGCAAAGAAGAACTCGGCGGGTCTCACATCCACGCCCGGGGATCAGGCGCGGTGGATAATGAAGTAGGTTCTGAGGAGGAGGCCTTCGAGCATATCCGGCGCTTTCTTTCTTACATGCCGGATTCGGTCTACGAGATCCCCCCGGTCATGGAACCGGTTGATCCGCCTGAGCGCCGGGAGGAGGAACTCCTTCATATTATGCCCAAGAGCAACCGGCTGACTTATTCGGTTCGCCGCATCATCGAGCTGGTTCTGGATGCGAACAGCTTCTTCGAGATTGGAGCCAGACAGGGGCGTTCAGCCGTCACTGGCCTGGGGCGGCTCCTGGGCCGCCCGGTGGGCGTCATGGCCAACGACCCGAGGTTCTATGCCGGAGCGGTCACGGCCGGTTCGGCGGATAAAATGATCCGTTTCATAGACATGTGTGACACCTTTCACCTGCCGATAGTTTACTTTGTTGATAATCCTGGATTCTGGATCGGTGTGGAGGCGGAGAAGCAGGGAACGATTCGTTTTGGCGGCCGCTGGATTTTTACCGTATACCAAGCCACTGTTCCCTGGTGCTCTATCATTTTAAGAAAGGTTTACGGGGTGGCTGGAGCGGCCCATGGAAACCACGCCCGCCTCAATCTTCGCTACGCCTGGCCTTCTGGAGAGTGGGGCTCACTGCCCATTGAAGGCGGCGTTCAGGCAGCCTATAAGCGGCAGATCGAGGCCGCGGAAGACCCTGACGCCTTTCGCGCTGAACTCGAAAAACGCCTTAAAATGGTAACCTCTCCCTTCCGTACGGCCGAAATATTCGGGATTGAAGAGATCATAGACCCTCGCGATACCCGGCCGCTCCTGTGCGAGTGGATCGAAACCGCATACCGCCTGCTTCCAAGCGAGCTGGGTCCGAAGCGGCGAGGTATACGCCCCTAGAAATAAAGCCAGGGTCAGGATAACTCCTGCCCTGGCACAGCCTCTCTGTAAACATCCTGCGGCTTTTTTTTCGTCCGATTTTAATATTGGTTTCTGCCGGCTGGGAGAGGAAAAATTTAATGCTCAAACCAGGGCCAAGCCACCTCAAATCTGACGCGGCTTCGATCTGGTGGCGCCTGGAAGAAACCAAAGACTGCCCGGTTCCTTTACCCCCCCCCTTGCAAAACAAATGGCCGGTTTGCTACCGATCAGTCGTTATCCAGGACAACCAGCGCATCCACGGCGATAGGCTTATCATCCAGTATTTTCATAGGGTTGATGTCAATCTCGCGAACCTTCTCCAGTTCCATCCCGATATTTCCAATGGCAATTAAAATATCGGCCAGGGCCTCCCGGTCCACCGGGGGCTGGCCGCGGAAGGCGTCCAGGATTTTTTTGGCACGGAAGTCCTCCATCATATCCATGGCGTCCCACCTGGTGAGCGGGGCGACGCGAAAGGATACATCTTCCAGGACTTCAGTGAAGATTCCGCCCAGGCCAAACATGACGCAGGGTCCGAACTGGGCGTCCCTGGTCAGACCGACCACCAGCTCGCGATCTCCCTTCACCATCTGCTGAACCAGAACCTCCTTGACTGAGGCCTCTGGATTGGAGACCAGTTTTTGGAAAGCTTCACGGACATCTTTTTCGTCCCGCAGGTTCAGGGCGATGACGTCCAGCTCGGTTTTGTGAGTCAGTTCTTCTCCTGAACCTTTCAGGACTATAGGATAGCCAATCTCCCCGGCCGCAGCGACCGCGTCGTCTTCGGCGCTGACGACCTTTTCCTTGGTGACGTTAATGCCGTATTCTGCTAAAAGCAGCTTTGATTCATACTCGGATAATGTCTTGGCGCCCCGCTGTAAAGCCTCTTCAATAATTTTCATCTCTTCTCTTGTCTCCTTTTCAGTTTTACGCTGGTGACTCTAAAAATCGCCTGTACTCGGCCATTAAGTGCAAAATCCGTACTGCTCTCTCCGGTGTCGGGAAAGAGACCAGTTTATAATCGTCTTTTCCCTGGAACCCTCCGTGGCCACGGGCGCCAGGTCGCCCTCGTTTCCGCTGCCCACAAACTTGTTGAACCCCACTCCTTCATCCAGCCCCCAGAATAACATCTGAGCGCCAAGATTACCACTTTAAGAGAACATGGAAATAGGCCCATGCAAAGGCATCACCGGCGGCATCAAGGCATGGAGAATCAGCCCGGCGCTGAAAACACCCATGGTGTTCGGGCCTACGACACGAACCCCGTGCGCTCTGGCGGGGGCCACCACCTCAGCCTCAAGTCGCTCCCCCTCCGGGCCGGTTTCACTGAAATCCGAAGAAACGACGATGACATTGGGAATCCCTTTGGCCCCGCATTCCTCGATAAGACCGGCCACCAGGGGCGCGGGTGTGGTGATTATGGCCAGGTCCACCGGCTCGGGGATATCTCCAACCCTGGCGTAACATCTGAGCCCCAGGATGGATTTCTGCTTGAGGTTGACCGGGTAAACGGGTCCATGGAAGTTTCCCTTAAGAATATTCAAAAAAATGATGTAGCCCCATTTTTGAGTCGAGGCCGAAGCGCCAATAAAGGCAAAAATTGCTGGATTGAACAGTCTGTCAAGATCCAAGCTATTCATGTCTTTTATCTAATTCCGCGGCTTTGCTTGGAAATTCTTAAGCCCCACGCTCTCCTGGCAGCTCAAGATCATCCTTTCGATTCTGTAATTCTCTGAGGTGTCAAGCAGCCTCATCCGCTAAAAAAAAAGAAGGCTCAATATCATGGATCGGCCCACTTAACACCGATCACGTCCTGCATGACGCTAAAGCGCCACCACGGGGACAATGACCACTCAAATATATCACCTTGAGTTGGGATAAGCAACCCTGCTGAAAACTTGTTGTTCTTTTTACGTGATTTTCATCTATAATGAAATCCCTGGTTAGGGACTCGGACCGGGTGACAGGGCCATGCTTGTAGCAAGCTGAAATTCATTGGTTTTTTTACGATTGTGAAAAGGAGGGAGAAATGACTGAACCAAGCAGACTCTTATCATCGTTTATAATGAAAGGGCTTACCTTAAAAAATCGAATTACCATGGCGCCTCTTTTTCTGGGATACGCGAACACGGACGGGACCGTCAGTCCATTGCTCCTCGACCATTACGCAGAGATGGCGGCCTCCGGCGCGGCCCTGATCGTTGTGGAGAACTCCGTGGTGGACCCGTCAGGGCTGGGTTCACCATTTACCCTGCGCCTGGATGACGACCAGTATATTTCAGGTCTGTCTGAACTCGCCCAGACCATCCATGATCATGGCGCGCTCGCCTTTCTCCAGATCAATCACGCCGGCCGGTACGCCTTTATGCCAGATAAATTAACCCCTTCAGCCGTTAAAATCGGTGAAACCGAGACTAAAGAGATGGCCGGCCAGGACATTGATCGAATCGTCGAGTCATTCGCCAGCGGGGCTAGAAGGGTGCAGGCATCCGGGTTTGACGGGGTGGAAATCCATGGCGGCACCGGGTATCTGATCGTCCAATTCCTCTCCTCCCGCACCAACCTTCGAGGCGATGATTACGGCGGGAGCCTTGAAAATCGAATGCGTTTCCCGCTGCGTGTCGTGGATGCGGTCATGGATGCGGTCAATAAAGGTTTTCCCGTAGGGTATCGTTTTTTAGCGGATGAATTGCTGCCCGACGGGCTCCATGTGGAGGAGACGGCCGTGCTGGCCAAAGAACTCGAAAAACGCGGCCTGGCTTACCTTTCTGTCATGGCCGGAACCTATGACGCCTTCGTGTTGCCTGAAAATATCGAGAATGAGAAAAAGGAAGCCTACATGACGCACTACGCGGCTGAGATCAAAAAGGCCGTGCCTCAAACCCCTGTCATTACCGCTGGCAGAATACAAACGCCTGAAACGGCTGAACGAATCATTAGGCAAGGCACGGCCGATCTTATCGGCCTGGCCCGGATTCTCCTGGCCGATCCTCTCTGGCCTCAAAAGGCCGAAGGACTAATCGAATGGCCGATTGTCGAATGTGAACCTAACTGTTCTTTGTGCATGAGGCGGAACATGGTCGGCAAACCGGCCTTCTGTTCACAGTGGGACAAGGATCGGCAAGAGGCCTTTTTAAACAGGATTGGCGAAAAACCTGAAGAGGCTTAACCTAAGCAAAGACATGCCATGCCAGCCTTTTAGTAGTATTATGGATGGGGCATTCGCCGCATACCGCATGGCTGACTCTACAACGTCTCCAGCTTAAAAGCCGTTCAGATCACCATGAAAAGTGGCAAAATAATCAGGCTCGGCGCCGATGAGCCGGATTTATTGTGTCAGGCCATCGAACAATCGCTTTAACTTCCATATACATTGACATCCTGCCTGGTCATGCCTATAATATGTCAAAATTGATATCATTTGGAGAAGCCTGTCTTGCTCATTGACTCCTTTCAGAGAAAACTCACTTACCTCCGCCTTTCTGTAACCGACCGCTGCAATCTGCGCTGCCAGTACTGCATGCCGCACGGGATGATCTCCAAGCTTGATCATGATGACATTCTCACCTATGAGGAGTGCCTGATTGTGGTCAGGGCGGCTGCTTCCCAGGGTGTGACCAAGGTGCGCCTTACCGGCGGCGAACCTCTGGTGCGAAGGGATCTGATTCACTTCATTTCAGAGCTGTCCCGGCTGCCGGTTCCTCTTAAGCTTTGCCTGACCACCAATGGCGTTTTCCTGGCCGACCTGGCGGCGGACCTTCATGCGGCCGGTATACGCTCCGTCAACGTCAGCCTGGATTCTCTTGATGCAGGAAATTTTTACCGTATTACCGGTCGGGATGAGTTCCTTCGGGTCTGGCGCGGCCTGGAGACGGCCCTGGCTCAGGGGTTTGAGCAGGTCAAAGTCAACGTCGTGGTTATTCGCGGTCATAATGAGCACGAATTGATTGACTTTGCACGGTTGAGCCTGAACCGGCCTCTGGAAGTGCGCTTTATTGAGTATATGCCCATGGGTGAGCTCGGCTGCTGGTCGCGGGATAAAGTTGTCTCAACGGATGAGATGAAGGAACGTCTCGCCCCCCTGGGTCCACTGACGCCCGTTCCTTCCGAAGAGGGAGATGGCCCGGCGGTGAAGTTTCGCTTACCCAATGGCATAGGCGCGCTGGGCTTCATCAGCCCGGTGACTGAGCATTTCTGTTCAAGCTGCAATCGGCTTCGTGTGACCGCTGATGGCAAGCTCAGGCTTTGCCTTCTCTCAAACCATGAACTGGACCTCAAGACGCCGCTTCGCTCCGGGGCCACCGCAGCGGAGCTGGCCGCCCTCCTTCAGCGGGCCGCGCTGGATAAGCCGAGGCAGCATCGTCTGGAGGAGGCGCCTGACTACGCCTCCAACCGTACCATGAACCTTATCGGGGGATAAACCTGCCAGGCCCTGGCGGCCGGCGGCTTAAAGGACGATCTCAGGCCCCGAATTTGGTCAGGCGGCCGGCATGGGCCATGGCCAGCGGCATAAGGTCCACATGGCGTATATGTCCCAGCCCGCCGGTGGCGCAAGCCCTTTCACCAAATTCCTGATGATGATCCGGTCGGATGTATTTCGAGCGGAGTAAGACCGGCAGGGGATGCCAGCTATGGTTTTTCAAGAGGGCTGGCGTGGAGTGGTCGCCGGTGATAATGATGACGTCCGGGTTCAGTTTCAATATATCGGGCAGGACGGCGTCAAACTCCTCGATAACCCGAGCCTTGCCTTCGAAGTCCCCGTCCTCACCGGCGCTATCGGTTTTTTTCACATGGAAAAAGAAGAAATCGAAATCAGACCAGTATTTGCTCAGGGTTTCCACCTCACTGGCAGTGGTCTCACCCGTGGGAAGCACCTCCATGCCCACCAGGCGGGCCACACCACGATACATGGGGTAGGTGGCGATGGCCCCGGCCTTGAGGCCATAGATTTCAGGATAAAGAGGCAGGTCCGGCGCCTTGGCCAGGCCGCGCAAGTTGGCCCCATTGGCCGGGCGCTGGTCAGCCAGGATCTCGCTGGCCCGGGAGAGCCATCGGTTAAATAAATCGGCAGTGGCTTTGGCCTCAGGACGAGTCGGTTCCACTGGCAGGGGAGGCACGCCTACCTGCTGAGGATCGGTTTCCGTTAGTCCGTCAGCCAGGTCGTCACCCTGTAAGACCAGCACAAAGCGGTAATCCCTGACCGGTTCGATAAAGACCTCCACCCCTGGCAGGCTGATGTCCTTGAGCATCCCCACCAGTTCAATGCATTTTTCAGTGGGGATACGTCCGGCGCGGCGATCGGTGATAAAGCCTGTTTCAGGGTCCAGGGAGCAGAAGTTGCCTCGCGCCGCCACATCCCTTGGAGTCAGGTTGAAGCCAATACCCAGGGCCTCCAGGACGCCGCGGCCAATTTGATAAGCCAGGGGATCGTATCCGAAAAGAGAGAGGTGACCCGGGCCGCTGCCTGGTGTGATGCCTGGCAGAATCGGCACAGACAGGCCCAGCTCCGAGACCCTGGCCAAGGCATCCAGATGGGGCGTTCGGGCCTGCTCCAGTTCGGTCTTGCCTTCAGGAGTAAGCGGCAACCCTCCCAGCCCGTCCAGGACGATAAGGATAATTTTAGTTTCCGCGGGAATTTTAAGCTGCTTGATCAGGTCAATCCTGTTCATGATATTAGCCTCCAGTTCAAGGCCTGCTGGGCCTGCTGTTTTCCTAACCAGATTATGATAAAAGAGGTCAATTGACCACTACTTTTCCGAAAAGACCTTCCCCTTAAGGCTGATTTTTCTTTTATCTTCATCCGGGTGTTCCCGATAAAAGATGGCCACGTTTCCAATGAGGCCGACCATCTCGGCTTTTAATTTTTCTGTAACTTCTTGAGAAAGGATTTTCTTCTGATCTTTAAACGCATTGAACTTGACTTTGATGAGCTCATGGTCGTCAAGGGCCTGATCAATGCTGGCGAGCACGCTTTCGGTCAGGCCGCTTTTTCCAATCATAACAATTGGTTTTAAATTATGAGCCAGTCCGCGCAGATGCTTTCGCTCCGAACCCTTAAGCATGCTCATTTCTCCTGTCAAATAACTGCAACCTTAAGTCTGACTTCGCCAGGGCCCTGTCCATCGAGCCGCGCAAGGCATGATACACGAAAGACAACTTCAGCCCAGAAGAAGAAGAAAAAGGGGCAGCTTTTCAGCCAACCCCTTGTTTTAAATCCTGATACCTAATAGTTGCGCTGGATGAGTCCAGCAGACGTCACGCCTGTTTTTGATCTTTCAGCCACTTCACGGCCCCGCGATGCCGCCTCCAGGACAAATCAATCACTGAGACGCAAAAAATCGCCTCGGTCTTGTCCCCGAGACTGTAATAGTCTGGTAACTTAGCTGGCAGCCGTTTCTTCCTGGTCAGGTAGTCTTCAACGAATTGGTTCTGCTCGCGTGCCGTCTCAAGTGCGGCCAAGGCCCCTGCGGTGTCTTTGGCCAGGTATCTTTCAAGAACCCGTGACCAGTTAAAAACCGCGCCCCCATCCTGCTCGTATTCCTTAAGCAGCCAGCGTGCGCCCGCGAGGTCGCCGACCATCAGGTAGCACCCGATGAGGATGTCTCGCACGCCCTGATTATCATTGGGGTTGAGTTCGAGCATGGCCTTGTAATGAGCTATAGCCTCCTCAAGGCGTTCTGCTTCTCGAAGCTCTTCAGCCAGGGAAAAACGAGCCCGCATATAAGGCCGTGTTTCGATCATCCCCCAGAAATAACCCCGGTGTTCCTCGAAGTACTCCTCGCCCAGTTTATGCTGGCCCGCTTTGACGATCAGCTCCAAGAAGCTAATCCGCTCTTCCTTAGATTGGGCCGTCATCTCGGCCAGGATCATCAAGGCGTCTACACAAAGGGGATCAAGCTCCAGGGCCCGTGTAACCAACGAGACTACCTCCTCCGGGTCATCGGCCTCCCAGACCTGATAAATCAACTCCTGGGCCTGGTCTTCAGGGGTAACCGCCCAGGAGGCTTCCTCAGAGAACTCAGTGTCGTTCTGGTTGAAATCATCTAAGAAGGCCTGCATCTCCTTCTCACTCTCGAACTCCCGATCTGTGACAGCCGAGCCTAATTGGCGAAGCGTCCGCTCCATGGAGAAAGGTGAGGGTAGATCGGGGAAATCTTGTTCAGACTGAACTTTCGGCTCACGGGTGGTTGGTTTTTTCTTTCTGGCCGCCTTTGCCTTGACCTTTCTCTTCTTCTTTTTGTCCAGATTTTGGCTCATAATTTTTACCTCTGGGGCGTGGAAGCGGAGTTTTTTTTGTAAATTAGCCTTATCTATCGAATCAGTCAAGGAAATACAACTTGTCCAGCGTCAGGTGCGTGAAATATTGTCTGTTCAACCAGGTCATCCTTTCAGACAATTATTAGCCAGTAACTAAAAAGGGGTCAGCTTTTCAGCCAATGCCTTGTTTAAAATGCTGATGCCTAATGGCTGCGCTGGATGAATCTAATCAAAAGCCATGTCCGGTTTCCATTCCTGCCAGACCTTCCCGACCAGATTCGGCCCTGGCGTCAGGGTTGGCCTGCCTGGCTGCCAGCCGGAAGGGGTGACCTCTCCGGTCTCGCGAACGTGCTTAAAAGCCTGCACCTGCCGGATGAGTTCCATGACATTGCGGCCCACCGGCGGCGTCAGGACCTCCATGGCCTGAATAATGCCGTCAGGGTCAATAAGAAACCGGCCCCGAACGTTAACTCCGGCCTCATCGTCATAAACGCCATATACACGCCCGATTTTACCACCGGCGTCCGAAAGGATGGGGTAAGGCACGCCCCCTTCGACCATCCTGGACAGCTCCTCTTCCTGCCAGATCTTGTGAGAAAACCGGCTGTCCACGCTCATGGCTAAAACCTGAACGCCCAGAGCCTTGATCTCATCGTATTTAGCGGCGACCGCCGCCAATTCCGTTGGTCAGACAAAGGTGAAATCACCGGGGTAGAAGCATAAGACCACCCACTGTCCCTTGTAATCCGAAAGCTTTAGATTTTTAAATCCTCCGTCCACAAAGGCAACCGCCTCAAAATCCGGCGCCGCTTTCCCAACCTGCGCTGTCATAATAACCTCCTCTGATATAAGCTGATCTCGGATTTGAGATGTAAGCGTCTGTTCTTCCGGGACGCCGATTGGCCCCCCCGCAGGTTCAACACATGAATCTCGTGGCTCAGGCATCTTAACCTCCTTCCTTTTATTACGACAAATATTATTAATAAGTATCTTATCATAATTCAATGAACGCACAAAGGCACTCCGTTTTATATCAATCTTTTTCATGCCGCCCCGGCCCAATATCCAGAGCTTGGCCAGGGGGATACCATGTATGTTCCCTTTCCCACTCTGGCCTCTGAAACATTCTTGAGGTATTCCGCCAGTTCGACTAAGATCGTTCTGGCATGGACTAAATCCTTATTGCCAGCACGGTAAAAAATTCTAATAAGACATCAAGAGGCATCCCATGACGATCCCGGTTTACAAAGATGAAACAAAAAGCGTGGAAGAGCGGGTTCAGGATCTGCTCAGCCGTATGACGATTGAGGAGAAGATTGCTCAACTCACCTCGGTCTGGCTGAACCTGGATGCGCGTTCCGGCGAGGTCTCACCGAATCAAGGCCTTATTTCTGCGGATTTCGATCCGGCCCAGGCGATGCGTCATGGCATCGGGCAGATCGCCCGGCCCTTTGGCAGCCAGCCCCTTGATCCCGTCAAAGGCGTTGAGATGGTCAATGAGCTTCAGCAGAGGCTCGTGGAGGGCACCAGGCTTGGTATTCCGGCCATTTGCCATGTCAGAACTTGCGCAGCGTGCAGCGGCTGTTGTGGAAGCCTGGTTTCCCGGCCAGGCCGGAGCCGCGGCCATCGTGGACGTCTTATTTGGCGACCTCAACCCCGGCGGTAAAACGACGCTGACGTTCAGCCAGGGCGCGGGAACCCAGCCTGTATTTTACAACCATAAATTCCTGGCAAGCGGGATACCGAGGCTGCCTGAATCGGAGCCGGTTTTTGCCTTTGGGCATGGTTTGAGTTATACCACTTTTGAATATTCAGACCTGTCAATTTCAGCGGCCAAGGTGCCGGTGGACGGCGAGGCGACCATCAGCTGTACGGTGCGAAACACAGGAGACCGCGCCGGTGATGAGGTGGCGCAGCTGTACCTGCAAGACCTTACAGCCAGTGTCACCCGGCCGGTAAAAGAACTGAAGGGCTTTGTGCGGCTCAGCCTCCAGCCTGGCGAGGCCAAACAGGTTTCATTTTACGTGCCGGCTGATCTGCTGTCCTTCACCGGCATTGATTATAAAAGAATCGTCGAACCTGGCGCCATCAAAGTCATGGTCGGATCTTCCAGCGCGGATATTCGACTGAAGGGCGAGTTTAATCTGACCGGCCCGGTTCGTGAGGTGGGCGAAGATCGCGCTTTGATGAGCCGGGTGGCGGTAGAGCGGCTTAGGAGCTATTAAGGATTATACGGGTCCGTACCCTCGTGGCGTATTAAAGACGGAGATCGGCTGGGTAACAGGCGCGACGTAAGGAGCGTCCTAGTTGACCCAATTGTTAGCCATTTCTTGTCCTGCTAAGTTTCTTAACTTTTGCGATGAAAAGAACCATTGGATAGAACTCTCTGACAACGGCTCCTGAACTCATCTGTATGTCGAGAATCTTGGAATATGCCCTTGGCAAGTGCCATGCATATATGGCATTGGCCTTTGGACATTCTTTGCGTACTCTTGAAAGCAATTGATCAGTGTCCCTTACCTTCATTAACACATCACCGCGTCCGAAAACAGGCACGATTGCCAATGCAACACCAAACATGTTGCCACGGTACATAAACTCTAATACCTTATCCTCGCTGTTGTCCAGTTGATCGATAGCTTGTTGGAATGTCTTCTCAAGCTTGTATAATGTGAATTCTTCATTTCCATGCCGAAAATGTACGCGAATCCAGGCATGTTTCACCTCCAGAAGGTAACTACTATTGCGGTAGTTAAGCCAATAGTCAACTCTGCCTCCCGATTTCCCTCTCTTCCCTCTCTTTCCGCGCTTGATTGGGGATTCAAATAGGAAGAATCCCTTGGTGAGTTTGTCGATGGCGGGGGTCAGAAATGTGTGCAGTTGTCGCTCAGAGTAATAGAAGCCGTATTCCCGTTTATCGTTATCAAAGTTGTTGTAGTATCTCTTGAATAGGCGTGTTGTCTCCTTAAAAAGCGATTCCAGTAGCGACCGAGTGACGCGCATCCCCTCAATATCATTCAGATCATCGAATAGCCAAGCCGATGAAGTCATATAGAAATTGGCTCCTTTTTCACGGCTAACATTGTTTAGATTGATCCGCATAAGAAGCGGAACCCTAGTTTTCTGTCCGTATAAAACTCCTTTGTTTCACCGATTGCTTAAACAGTATATCTAAACCAAACAGATACTTATATCTCTTTGGGTGTTTTATGATGGTGTCTTATACGGATCAGTATAAAAACCTCCTCCATAACCTCAAAGTTCATTGACGGGGCTCCGAACACCAGCTGGTCCACGGTTAAGGACATGGGTATAGATCATCGTCATTTTGACATCGTTATGGCCAAGAAGGAACTCAATCTCGACCGCAGTTTGAGCCAAATCTTGCAAATCATCGGCATTACTTTACTTAAGAAAAGTCCTGTTTTTCAAGTGTTGACGGCCTCATACGACAAAATCATAGAGGAGGCTTCTGGCAACCAACTGACATTATTCGACTCTTAAACGGACAGTAGTGAAATATTACCTTAAAAAGATAACCACCACGGCCTGAACATTTTTGTTATATTATCAAATACAAAATATATAAGAGATACTATCTTGTCAACCCAGTTTGTGCCTGCGAAATCGCCTCTTCAACCGCTTAGCGTCACAATAGCTGACCCCCGTCAACCTCGAAGACTTAGATGCCCTGCCATAACCTGCCCCAGAATATAATACCTCTGAAGCTCCTTCTGACTCATGATTATCTTATCTCCTATAATGGGGACATTTTAATAGAGCTAACACATTGTGGGTTGCCGGGGTTGACAAAGGAGGATATAAAGGAGCTTGAAATCAAGGACTAGCCATAGCATAGATCTAGCTTTCTACTAAAAATTTATTACCACTAAATCACAGGAGGCTAATCATGGATGAACAAGAGTACCTGGATCGGTTGAATAAGTTGTGGGAGAAGAATTGGCCGGCGCATCTTCCCAAGGAGCCGCTTTATCCATTTGGCGAGATTTTATTGACCGATTACTTGAGGGAATGGGCCAGGCAGACTCCTGACAAGCCGTGTCTGATCTATTACGGGACCGAGTTGACTTTTAAAGAGCTGGACGATCTGAGCGACCGGTTTGCCGCCTTTTTGGCCGCAAAGGGTCTTCGAAAGGGCGACCGGGTGGCGGTCTTTCTTCCGAACTGCCCACAGTTTCACATTGTTTTTTACGGGATTCTCAAACTCGGGTGCGTTCACGTTCCGGTCAATCCCATGTTCAAGGAGCATGAATTTCTTTACGAGATAAATGATACCGAAGCTCACCTCATCGTGACGCTCGACCATCTGTTTCCTATCGTCCAGGCAGTCAAGGACAAGACAAGCCTGAGAGAAGTGGTTGTTACTCGTTTTGCCGACTATCTGCCGGAAGAGCCCACCATCCCCGTACATCCGACTTTACTGGCTCCCGGTCCGGATTGTCCCGGGACCATTGACCTGCTGTCCATGCTGGCGGAACAGGAGTCGAAGTGTCTGGATGTGGAGGTGAGCCTGGATGATGTAGTCGCCCTCAATTATACCGGAGGCACCACCGGCCTGCCCAAGGGCTGCGAGCACACCCAAAGGGACATGATCTATACCGCGGCTACTGCTGCGACTACTGGAGCCAGTGCGCAGAGGCAAGTTTCCAATCCCGTGATGCTGGGTTACTTTCCTATCTTTTGGATTGCCGGCGAGATTGGGGGCGTTATTGCTCCCATATTCACCGGGACCACACTTATCCTGCTTGCACGCTGGGACGTAGAAGCGGTATTAACGGCCATTGATCGTTACCAGGTTACGGCTACAGGAGGAGTGGTTGACAATTATTTAGAAATAATGGAATACCCCGATTTGGGGAAATACAACCTTCGCTCGCTCAATGCCTCAACAGCCTCTTCTTTCGTTAAAAAATTGACTGTAAAATATCGCTGGCAATGGAAGGAATTAACCGGAGCAACCTTGAGAGAATCTTCCTACGGCATGACAGAAACCCATACGGTAGATACCTTTACCGGTGGTATGCAGACTGACGACATGGACCTCAAATCCCAACCCGTGTTTTGCGGTCTGCCCATGCCTGGCACTCAATTTAAGATCATTGATTTCGAAACCGGAGAACTGGTCCCTCTGGGAAAGGAGGGAGAAATCGTCATTCGCACCCCCTCTTTAATGAAATCCTACTGGAACAAGCCTGAGGAAACAAAGAAGGCGCTGCGCCAGGGCTGGTTGTACACCGGGGATATCGGTATGCTGGACGAAGAGGGCTACTTACATTTCCTGGGCCGGCGCAAGGAAATGCTTAAAATGAAAGGCATGAGTATCTTCCCCTCCGAGATCGAGACCCTCCTGGGTCAGCACCCGGCTATCGCGGGCAGCGGTGTCATCGGCAAGCCTGACCCGGAAAAAGGCCAGGTGCCTGTGGCCTTCATAAAATTGAGCGCTGATTATCAAGGAAAGATAACCGAAGAAGAACTGACCAACTGGTGCCGAAATAACATGGCCACTTATAAGGTGCCGATTATCAAGATTGTAGAAGACCTCCCTCTGACCGCCACCGGAAAAGTAAAGAAAGAGGAACTTAAGAAAGAATTAGATTAACATTTGCCAAATTCGAGAAGAATATCGGAACGTTAATATGAGAATCACTATAACACAAGAAATTGGTTGATATAAATTGACACGAACAAGGATTATCCGACAGACTCCTAGGGTATCACTTTCTCCTCTTTAAACTGGGCGATTTCCTCCCAGGTGTAACCAGCCTCCAGCAGGACCTCCTCGGTATGCTGGCTGAACTCCGGAGCGGGCATTCTGATCGAGGCCGGTGTCCCGCTCAGGTTCACCGGGCTGGCCATGATCCGCATCAGCCCGTAACTAGGGTGGTCATACGGCAGGAAGAAACTGTTCGCCTCAGCCTGAGGATCATTCACGATGTCAAGGAGGGATTGTATCGGCGAACCCGGTAAATCTGAGATCAGGGGCTGCCATTCAGCCAGGGTTTTGCTCAAAAACGCTTCCCTGAAAATATGATACAGCTCCTTTCGGTTCTCCTGCCTGGCGTCCATCGTCGCAAACCTGGGGTCATGCTCCAGGTCTTCGATTCCGAGAAGTCTGCAGAATTTTGTCCAGTAGCGGTCGGCCTGGAGCGCGTTGAAGCGTATCAACTTGCCATCCCTGGTTTCATAGGTGTTGGCCAAGGGATTGGGAAGGCGCTCCCGGTAGAAATCGCCGAGACGCCTGAGGGCCTCCTGGGCTTCGGCCATGAGTTTGTCCCGGCGTTGTCTTTCTTCTTCCGTCCCTTCAAAGGCCTGAACTCGGTATTCATTTTCATCCTGACCGGTCGCCAGCGCTCCCGCCATGTCGAAGGTAAGCTGGTAGACTCCGGTATAAAGCAGCGATATATCCACCTCCTGCCCCTCTCCGATCCTGTCGCGGGCATACAGAGCCGCCATTACACCGAAAGCCAGACCCAGGCCGGCGACGTTGTCCCCGAAAGCAGGGCGCGGATTGGGACCGGACATGCCAGGGATGGTCAGCAGATGGTTTACCCCTGACCTGGCCCAGTACACGGTGGTGTCATAAGCGGGCATGTCTTTGTCAGGACCCTTCATGCCGTGTCCGGTGACGGAACCATAAATCAGCCGCGGGTTTAGCTTTTTTAGTGTTTCATATCCCAGGTCAAACTTTTTCCGCTCGGACAGCCTCAAGTTGGTCACGAAGACATCAGCGTTTTCCACGAGTTTATAGATGATTTTCCGGCCGGCCTCTTTAGACAGGTCAAGGGCCACACTCTTTTTATTACGGTTATAAGCCTCCCAGTTGTATGGGATATCGGATGGTATTCCGGCCGGACCGCCGCCGGCTCCGGCCTGAAGATTTCTCCATGAATCACCGGTTTTAGCGCTTTCGATATGGATAACGTCCGCCCCGAAGTCAGCCAGGTGGCGGGCGCACATTGGGACTGCCGCCACCTGGGATACGTCAATGACCTTGACATCTTGAAGCGCCATAAACATTATTATCACCCTCCTGAGAAATTACGACCTGCTGCTTAAACTCGGTGGTGTTCTTCTGGGAGTTGCAAGGTTCAACACAAACTATCTGTATATACTCCCTGTACTCTCAATCTTATATTTTGACTCTGCCGCGGGCTTCACCGAAGTTGATCGGGCCGGATATTACTTTTATCCGGACGTGGGAAGGTAGTCAAGCCGTTCTTTGACCTTTACCCTAAGCCGCAGCTTTTACGGGTATGACGCATCGTTGAAACGCCGTGCCTGGTATATGCCTGGCTGCCTTTTTTTTAGCCCGGCCGGACTTTATGCTTGACATCCGTGATGAAATGAATAAATTACCCATTGATCAGAGGTTTAACCATGAAATACGGTTTATCATCAACCAGGAACTTTCGCGCGGGTCGTATCGGCTTCCGGGAGTGGGGTGGATTTTAGCCTAATTTTTTAATGAAGGATATTTCAACGACCCCGCCGATTTCGCGGGGTTTTTTTTGGCCCGTTTTTTTTTCAAAATGAGATTGCGGTTGGATTAATAAGGCGTGATAGAAAATCGTATCATCTAAACACCAAGGAGTGAAAGTCATGGCGTTAGAAATCAGACCGGCAAGACCAGAAGAAATGGAAGAATTTAAAAGTATTCCGGCAACCGTTTTCTTGCCGCCGCCTGCGGAGCGGTCGGAGGTTCCGATGCGTCCGGAATGGACCCTCTGCGCCTTTGAAGACGGCAGGCTGGCCACATCCTATGCGGCCTGGCCGCTGACCATGCGCTTCAACGGGAAGGGCGTCTCTGCGGCCGGGGTGACTGAAATCGGTACACGCCCGGTTTACCGGCGCCGCGGCCATCTGCGGAAGATCACTACCGCGCATTTTGAGCTTCTTCACGAGCGCGGCGAGCAGCCCCTGGCCATACTTTACGCCTCCCAGGCGGCCATTTATCATCGCTTTGGCTACGCCGTGGTTTCCATGTTCAATGAATACAGCATTGAACCGCGCTACCTTCAATTTGCCTTGGTCCGGCCGGGTACAGGCGCCGTTCGAGAAGCAGGGGATGACGAATTTGAGTTATTCAAGGATCTCTACCGGCGCTTCTGCGCCGAAAGAACCGGGTACATCCATCGGTCTAAAATTACCTGGGAGGCTGGTGTTTTGGCCTCTCCGCCCAAAGGAGGCGTGCTGAGCAGGGTCATTTATGAAGAGGCCGGTGAACCGCTCGGTTACATAATTTACGCCGTAGAACCTCATCCGGTTCGGAAATCAACCGGACCATGGCAGCAGCTCTTTGTCCGCGACCTTGTCTGGCTCACGGCCTCGGCCTTTCAGGCGGCGTGGAACAGCCTTGCTTCCATGGACCTGGTAAGAAATATCAAGTGCCGCGCCCCGGAAGATGATCCCCTGCCGCACCTGTTAGCAGAGCCCCGCATGCTCCACAGCACCTCATACGATGGTCTGCTGGCTCGCATTGTTGATATCGAAAAAGTTCTTCCCGAGCGGGGCTTTCAGGAGGAAGGCGTTCTGACGTTTGAAATACTTGATGATTTATGCCCGTGGAACCAGGGCCGCTGGAAGCTTGAGACTTCCGCTGCAGAGGCGTCTATCACGCCCACCGGTGAGGAGCCGGACCTGGTCATGCCGATCAGTACCCTGGCCCTGCTTGTCTTTGGCCAGATCAGCGCCACTGAAGCGGCGCGCATGGGGCGCCTTGACGTCCTTAAACCCGATGCCCTCCCTCTCTGGGACAGGGTCATGCGCACCAAGTATCGGCCGTTTTGTGCGGATCAGTTTTAGAGGCAAGGAAACGATGATCAGGGAAGTTCGATTGAGCGACGGATGGGTGCTAATCAAACCGCATGGGCCTGATTACCTTGATCAGGTCTATGAAGCCGTGCTGGAGTCAAGGGCTGAGCTTATGCTATGGATGCCCTGGATTCATGCGGATTACTCGATCAAGGACACTAGAGAGTGGCTTAAAGCTCGCCCTGAGGCCTGGGAGCAGGGGACGGATTATGCTTTTGCCATCTTTGATTGTCAGGACGGTTTTTTTCTGGGCAGCTGCGGGCTGAATCATATTAATCGCGACGATGGCTTTGCCAACCTGGGTTACTGGGTCCGAACCGACCGGGTCCGGCGGGGTGCGGCCACGGCAGCGGCGAGGCTTCTAGCCCGGTTCGGGTTTGAAGAACTAAAGCTTAACCGGATAGAAATCGTGGTGGCCACGGGCAATAAAGCCAGCCAGCGGGTGGCGGATAAAGTGGGCGCCACTCGCGAAGGGGTCTTGCGAAACCGAATCGTCGTCCGTGATAAGGTTTATGACGCGGTGATGTTCTCTCTGATTCCGCATGATTTATTATAGGAATTCACGTTTTGGGGGCATAACGATTCCGGCTTGTCTTCATGCCTGCGGAAGCAGACATCCTTGTGCCGTAAAAAGCCGAAAAGAATACAATGTTGAAAACCGCTCTCAGCTCGGTGTGGTCATGAAATACTTTCCTGTTTCATCTCCAGATGAGCATTGACGGCGGCCAGGGAATGCGGCGGGGCGCCAAGGTCCCGGTCGAGGATCACGGGCAGGTCATACTGAAGCCGTGTCAAAACGGCATGTGTAAACCCGACCAGATCAGAGGACGGCTCTGACTCAAGCGCAGCGGATACAGCGGCGTCAATCATTTGAGCCACCTCGAGGCTTTCTTCCACGCTTTTTACAGCCTCCTTGCCTTGACGCACCGGATGGTTGATCCGTCTGCCGGTCTGGTATCCATGGCCCAGGCAGAGAGTTTGCAGAGGCAGTTGACTTAATCTTGCTGCTGATTGGATATATTCCGCGGCGTGAAAGTAAAAAGGCATCCATCCGGGAAAGATACCCCGCCCTTGGAGCGAGTCCCCGGTAAAGACCATCGCTTCCTTTTCCCAGTAAAGTGAGATGGACCCCGCGGTGTGGCCGGGCGTGTGCAGCACCTGCAGCACCATCCCGCGGCCGAGGTCAATCCGGTCGCCGTCCTGAAGCCAGCGATCTACTCCGACGATTTCACCAAGGTGCTGGGATAGAACCCGGCGCCTGGCGTCCACCTGATCCTCACGCCCGATTTTTCGCATCACAGCCGAGATATCGTATCTGCTGGATAAAAAACCCTCCGGCCCCATGGTAAAGGGCTCATCAGCAGTATGGTGCATAACCAGCTCCTTGGAAGCGCGTTTGATTGCTCCGTTTTCGCCAAGGTGATCCGGGTGGGCGTGGGTGTTAATGATGCAGTCAATATCGGCCAGCCCCAGGTTGAGCCCTTTAAGCGCCGGTTCAATGAACCGGGACACCGAGTCTGAAGCCCCGGTGTCTATCAAGGCCGTCCGCTCCCCTAACAAAAGGTAAAGTTCTACCTCAATCCCGATAAAAAGAGCGGGAATACGATAAACCTGCGGATGTATTTTTTCGATGGTCTCATTCATGCGATTTCCTTTTAGTGAACATGCCAGGCCTGTGATTAAGCCCACACATAGCGATCACCGCCAATGATCTGCTCCTTTTCCAATTCCGAAATTTCCTCCTCAGACAGTCCAATGACCTCCCTGAACACGTAATCATTGTGCTCTCCAAGGCGGCAGGGCGGAAGTCTGTATGTCGGAGGTGTTTGTGACATCTTCCATAAAAATCCGGGATAGCGATAAGTGCCTGTATCTGCCTGAAGGATGACCTGAAAAAAGCCCCGAGCATTCAGGTGAGGATCCACAAAGGCGTCCTTTTCATTTACCACCGGTCCGGCCGGAACGCCGTTTCGCTGCAAGATGTGAAATAGTTCGAAATTGTCGTGTCTGCCTGTCCAGTCCTCTATCAACCGGTCAAGCTCATCATGATGCTTTCGGCGGCCGGGCTGATCGGAAAACCTCTCTTCCCTGGACCAGGCCGGATGGCCCATGGCCTGGCACAGCCCCTGCCACTCCTCGTCATTATTGACGGTGACGTTGATCCAGCGATCTTCTCCCCGGCAGCGATAGCAGCCCTGAACCGCGGTGGGGTGGCGATTGCCTGATGTTCTTTGATTGCGGCCGTTGGCGATGTAGTCCAGGTGGACCTCTCCCAGTTGAGGAATGAAGCTCTCAATCTGGGCGAAGTCTATGGCTGTTCCCTGGCCCGTTTTCCTGCGGCGGCGCAAACCCATGATAGCGGCAAAGGCCGCGGTCGCCCCGGCAGAGGAGTCCATGTGATAGACCGGCGTATTAAGAATCGGGTGCTCATCGTCGGCATAGCCCCGCAGCCAGTTGTGACCGGTCAAGGCCTCGGCGTTGTCCCCCAGGCCGACATAA